>CAKVNP010000038.1 GCA_934777095.1 uncultured Clostridium sp.
GAAGAATGGGTGACATTTAGAACATATATCAATCTTAAGTTCTGATTTAACTGAACCAGTTTCAAAAGTATTTCCACATGCACACTTAACCACTGCGTCGTGATGGTATTCTGGATGTATGCCTTCTCTCATTTATTTCACCTCTTTCGAAAAAAATTATTATTAAGCATTAATCTTAATAACTTAAAAAAGTATATCATGAAGTGAAATTTCAGTCAATGGTAATAGGAAATAAAAACATCTTTTTATGGCAGAAATGTAATGATATAATCATATATAGACAATTAAACAAAAGGGAGAAAAATGATGAGCAAATTATATTTTAGATATGGTGCGATGAATTCAGGAAAATCAACACATTTAATGCAGGTTGCATATAATTATGAAGAAAGAGGAATGAAAGTAATTTTAATTAAGCCTGCTACAGATAAAAAAGGTGGAGATAAGCTGCTTTCTAGATTAGGGGTTGAAAGAAAAGTTGATCTTGTAATAGAGGATGAAATGAATATTTTTGAGCAAGTTGCAAGATGGCAGGAGAAAGAATTTCCAATAGACTGTATTTTAGTAGATGAAGTACAATTTATGAAAGCTAAACAAATAGATCAGCTTTTTGAAATTGCTGTAGTATTAAATATTCCAGTAATATGTTATGGATTAAGAACTGACTTTATGACAGAAGGATTTGAAGGAAGCACAAGACTTTTACTGCTTGCACATAGTATAGAAGAAATGAAGACTATCTGTAAATGTGGAAGAAAAGCAGTTTTTAATGGAAGAAAGATTAATGGAAGATTTGTTTTCGAAGGAGAGCAGGTAGCTATTGATAATATTGATAATGTGCAATATGAATCATTATGTGGACACTGTTATTTTAAATATAAGAATAAATAATGAAGTATTTGGAAGTGTGATGTTATGAGAAAGAGGGATGTTGGAGGTCAAGCAGTTATCGAAGGAGTAATGATGAGAGGTTCAAAGGGAATTGCAACAGCTGTTAGAACTCCTAAAGGTAATATAGAAGTTGATATAAAAAAGAGGACTCCGATAACTAAAAAATATAAAATATTAGATATTCCATTTATCAGAGGAATATTTGTATTGATAGATTCTTTAGTAGTAGGAATAAATACCTTAAATTATTCTGCAGAATTATTTGAAGAAGATGAAGGGAAAAGCAGATTTGAGGAATGGCTTAATAAAAAATTAGGTGATAAAGGTGCCAATAACCTGATAATTACCTTAACTATGATGATGTCTTTTGCAATATCAATAGCACTGTTTATAGGTATACCTACAGCAGTAGCAGCACTATTTAAAGGACTAGGCATCTCAAATGTAGCTTTAAACTTAATTGAATCTATTATAAGAATTATGATACTTATAGCATATATGTATATTATAAGTAAAATGGAAGATATTTATCGAGTTTTTCAATATCATGGAGCTGAACATAAAACAATTTTCTGTTATGAAAATGAACTGAAGCTTACAGTTGAAAATGTAAAAAAACAAAGCAGATTTCATCCAAGATGCGGAACTAACTTTATATTTTTAACTATGTTCATCAGCATAATAGTATTCAGTTTTACAGGATGGGGTAGTTTCTTAGAAAGACTACTTATGAGGATTGTGATGGTTCCAGTGGTAGCAGGGATAAGTTATGAAATAATTAAGTGGCTGGGAAAAAGCAATAGTAGATTAGCTAAAGCAGTTGCCTATCCAGGATTAAAACTACAATTACTTACTACAAAAGAGCCAGATGATAAGCAGATTGAAGTGGCAATAAAGTCATTAATGACAGCAGAAGGGATAAAATATATGAGTACAATAGGTGAATTACTAGATTATGGAGTGAAAACTTTAAAAGAAGCAGATATAGATACTTATTTACTTGATACTCAATTGTTATTAGGAAAAGCAATAAATAAGGATAAGCTTTATTTAATAATGAATAGGGATGAGGAAGTTAATTCCGCAGCAGAAAGAAAGTTTAGAGCTTTTATAGATAAGAGAAAAGAAAAGATGCCTGTAATGTATATGTTAGGGGAAACTGAATTTATGGGCTTAGATTTTGTTGTAGAAGAAGGTGTGCTTATTCCAAGGGGAGATACTGAAATATTAGTTGAGGAAGCATTGAAAAAACTACCTAAAGAAGGAAGTTTCAAAGTATGTGACCTTTGCTGCGGGAGCGGAGCCATTGGAATATCTTTAGCTAAATATAGAGAAAATATAACAGTAGATTTAGTGGATTTATACCCAATTCCTGAAAAAGTTACTAAAAAAAATATTGCAAAACATAATCTTGCGAAGCAGGCACAATTTATTAAGAGTGATTTATTAAAAGAAGTAATAGAAGCAGGAAAAAAATATGATTTATTAGTATCTAACCCTCCATATATTGAAGATGAGGTAATAGATACATTAATGGATGATGTAAAGAAATATGAACCACATACAGCATTAGCTGGTGGAAAAGAAGGAATGGACTTTTATAATAGAATTGTTGAAGAAAGCTTACAAGTATTAAACACAAATGGAATATTAGCATTTGAAATTGGCTATAATCAAGGTGATAAGGTAAAAGAATTAATGATCAATAATGGCTACAATAATGTAAGAGTCATTAAAGATTTAGCAGGTTTAGATAGAGTAGTTATTGGCGAGCTATAACAAAATGAAAAAAGTAGAAAGAAGTAGAAATTTCTTTATTCTTGTTAATAGCATCGCTATGTGATATAATAATTCAATATGAAAAAAATGTACGGAGTGATATTATGTTATTAGATAAATTAGCATTTACTGAAAATAAATATGAAGAACTGTCAGTTAAAATATCTGATCCATCAATAATGGCAAACCAAAAAGAATGGAGAAAGTTATGTAAGGAACACGCTGACTTAGAAATTATAGTTACAGCATATAGAGAATATAAAAAAGTTTTAGAAGATTTAGAAGCTAACAAAGAAATGTTAGAAGAAGAATCAGATAAAGAAATGAGAGAAATGTTATCAGAAGAAATTTCTTCATTAAAGGAACAAGAAGAAGAATTAGAAAATAAAATTCAAATTCTTTTATTACCTAAAGATCCAAATGATGATAAGAACGTATTTGTTGAAATAAGAGCAGGTGCAGGTGGAGATGAAGCTGCATTATTTGCTGCTAATCTTTTCAGAATGTATACAAGATATGCAGAAACTCAAAGATGGCAAGTTGAAATGATGAGCTCAAATGAAAATGATCTTGGTGGATTCAAAGAAGTTGTATTTATGATTAAGGGGCAAGGAGCTTACTCTAAATTAAAATACGAAAGTGGAGTTCATAGAGTTCAAAGAGTTCCTGACACTGAATCAAGCGGAAGAATCCATACTTCTACAGCAACTGTAGCGGTACTTCCTGAAGTTGACGATGTAGATATAGAAATCAATGAAAAAGATTTAAGAATTGACGTATATAGATCATCAGGTAATGGAGGACAATGTGTAAATACTACTGATTCTGCTGTTAGAATTACGCATTTACCAACAGGAACAGTTGTAGCATGTCAAGATGAAAAATCACAGCTTAAAAATAAAGAAAAAGCTATGAAAGTATTAAGATCAAGACTTTATGAAGTTGCTGAAGCTGAAAGATTAGCTGGTATTGCTGAAGATAGAAAGAGTCAGGTAGGAACAGGGGATAGAAGTGAAAGAATTAGAACTTATAACTATCCACAAGGAAGAATTACAGACCACAGAATAGGATTAACATTATATAAATTAGATACTTTTATGAATGGAGATATTGAAGAAGTAATAAATGCTTTAATTACTGCTGACCAGGCAGAAAAGATGAAAGCAATGGGTAATACTGATTCAATTTAATAAGGAAAAGCCTTGCATTGTAGATGTAAGGCTTTTAAAATAGTGAAAAATATGAAGATAGATAAAGCATTGAAAAAGGAAAAAAATAGTAATAGGCTCTTTTATTTAAATATGATAATTTTAGGTGTAGCAATACCTGTATTAGCATATTTATCAAGCATAAGAAGTACATTTATCCTAGTGTACTGTGCAATATTAGAAGGTTTAATAATAAGTGCAATATTAATAAGAATCGCAAATAAAAATTTAAAATTTACTTATTATAATAGCAGGCTTAAAATAAAAACAGGATTGTTCTTAAATGAAAGTTTAATTCTTTGCAATAATGTAGCTATTGTTCATACAAATAAGTATGATTATGATTTAGAAATAATCATTGTTACAAATAGCAAGGCTAAAAATAAGAGGCTTAGGCCTGTTACAAGAACTGTTTTGAAAAAGTATCCTGAAATTAATCAGGAATATATTAAAATCAGAAAAACAAATCCAGATAATGTATTCTTCTATCAGGTTATTAGAGGGAAGAGCTTAAAAAAATATTTATTACTGGAGAAAATATATAGTACTTGTGTAAAAGCAGTTTATACTCCACAAGCTATTGAAAGCATAAAAATAGCTAGAGGACAAAATTATGATTAAAGAAAGAGGGTATATCTAGTGGAAACTAAGGTAGCCATTATAAAAAATATAAATGAAGATATAGAATATATTGAAGATGCAGGCAGAATTATCAGGGATGGTGGAATAGTAGCATTTCCAACAGAAACTGTTTATGGGTTAGGTGCAGATGCATTAAATTATGAAGCAGTAAAAAAGATATTTATTGCAAAAGGAAGACCTCAGGATAATCCACTGATAGTACATGTGGCGTCTAAAAATGTAGGATCTTTAGTAAAAGAAGTTCCAGAGGTTGCTCAAAAATTAATGGATAAGTTTTGGCCAGGCCCATTAACTATAATTTTAGAAAAGAAAGACATAATTCCTGATGAAACAAGTGCAGGTCTTTCAAGTGTTGGAATAAGAATGCCAAATAGTGAAATAGCTTTAAAACTTATTGAGTTATCAGGAAGACCTATTGCAGCTCCATCCGCAAATATATCAGGAAGACCAAGTCCTACGGAAGTAGAAAGATGTATTGAGGATTTAGCGGGCAAAATTGACTTTATTATAGGTGGCGAAAAAAGTGATATTGGAGTAGAATCTACTATAGTAGATTGTACAGTATATCCACCGATAGTATTAAGACCAGGTGGAATTACTTTAGAGATGCTGAAGGAAGTTGATAGTAAAATTGAAATTGATCCAGCATTAATGAAAAAACCAAGCGAAAATTTAAAGCCAAAGGCGCCAGGAATGAAATATAGACATTATGCTCCTAAGGCAAAATTGAAGATTATTTCAGGAAATAATGAAAATTGTGTAGCATTTATGCAGGAAATGTTGAAAAAGTATATACAAAATAGTGAAAAAGTTGCTATAATAACAACAGATGAAAATTTATGCTGCTTTACTGGGTGCGAATTAATCTCATTAGGAAGCGGTAATAATTTAAATGAAATAGCACATAATCTTTTTGAATCATTAAGAAAATGTGATGATTTAAAAGTAGATTATATATTATGTCAGGGATTTGAAGAAAGTGGAGTAGGTTTAGCTATAATGAATAGACTGAATAAGGCTGCTGGCTTTGATATAGTAAAGGTATAAAAAGGGAGGCTGGGGGACCATTCTTCCTTTTTTTATAAATGTTTTTCAAGCTATATTTTTCTAATATGAGGAGGTCAAATATATGAGAATTGCAATTGGTTGTGATCATGGTGGTTTAAACCTAAAAAATGAAGTTTTAGACTACTTAAAAACAGAAGGCATAGAAGTTAAAGATTTTGGTACATTTACAGAAGAGTCTTGCGATTATGCAGATATTGCATTGCCAGTAGCTGAAGCTGTGGCAGCAAAAGAATTTGATTTTGGGATACTTATCTGTGGAACAGGAATAGGCATAGGAATTGCAGCAAATAAGGTGCCAGGAATAAGAGCTGCACTTTGTTCAGATACATTCAGTGCTCATGCTACAAGAGAGCATAATAATGCGAATATCTTAACTATGGGAGAAAGAGTTGTAGGAAAAGGATTAGCTATAGATATAGTTAAAACATTCTTAAATGCAGAATTCGAAGGTGATAGACACCTAAGAAGAATTAATAAAATTACAGAAATAGAAAAGAAATATAGTAAATAAACTTATAGTAGAAAGAATAAAAATTATTAATATATAGTTGTTTTTGGAGGAAAAAAATGAGTAAAGTAACACAAATTAATCATCCGTTAATATTACACAAGTTAGCGTTTATCAGAAGTAAGGATACAGGATCTAAATATTTTAGAGAATTAGTAGAAGAAGTATCTATGCTGATGGCTTACGAAGCTACAAGGGATTTAGTTACAGAGGAAGTTGAAATAGAAACACCAATATGCAAAACTAAGTGCCAAATGTTAGCAGGTAAAAAGCTAGCTGTTGTTCCAATATTAAGAGCAGGTCTTGGAATGGTAGATGGAATCTTAAATTTAGTACCAGCTGCTAAGGTAGGACATATCGGATTATACAGAGATGAAGAAACACTTCAACCAGTAGAATATTTCTGTAAGCTTCCACAAGATATTGCAGAAAGAGATGTATTTGTTGTAGATCCAATGTTAGCAACTGGTGGTTCAGCTGCAGATGCAATAACTTTATTAAAGCAAAGAGGCGCTAAAAAAATCAGATTAATGTGTTTAATTTCTTCTCCAAATGGAATAGAAATGGTGCAGCAACAACACCCTGATGTCGATATATATGTAGCTGCAATAGATGAAAAGTTAAATGAAAAAGGATATATTGTACCAGGTCTTGGAGATGCTGGAGACAGACTATTCGGAACTAAATAATATAACTTTAAAGCGAAGGATTTTCCTTCGCTTTTTTTATTTAGCAGCAAGGTGGGATAATGATTAATTATAAATTATGAATTATGAATTTCGGAGGAAACTCCATAGGGAGTTTCTTTATTATTATTTTAGAATTCACTCAAGGAATTCTTTCCTCAATTCATCATTCAACATTCTTAATTCATAATTAGTATTAGTAAACTGCTTTGCAGTTTAATAAGGTTCATAGTATAATAAATAAAAAAGTTGGAGGTTTATTATGAAGAGAGAAGATTATTTATCTTGGGACGATTACTTTATGGCAGTAGCGCTTTTATCTAGTAAAAGAAGCAAGGATCCAAGTACACAAGTTGGAGCTTGTATTGTAAATGCTTCTAACATAATTGAAAGCATTGGATATAATGGGCTTCCAAAAGGGTGTTCAGACGATGATTACCCATGGGAAAGAGAAGGCAATGCATTAGATACTAAATATCCTTTTGTAGTTCATGCGGAACTAAATGCAATATTGAATTCAAAAGGAAAGGATCTATCATCATGCAGAATATATGTAGCACTTTTCCCTTGTAATGAATGTGCAAAGGCAATAATACAATCAGGGATAACTGAGGTTGTATATTTAAGTGATAAATATGCTGATACTGATGCTGTGAAAGCTTCAAAAAGAATGTTTGATTCAGCAGGAGTTAAATATACGCAATTAACTCCAAATAAGAAAAAAATACAGCTATCTTTAGATATAAATGATATTTAATTTATATAGTAGATAATTTAACTAAATATTTTTATGAGAAATAAGCTATATGTAAAAAAAATTAAAGTGTTTTTTACATATAGCTTTATTTGTTTGTTTATTTATTGTAAATACATAATACATATAAAAACAACAATTATAAAAATATGTATAAAATATATTATTTTTACAAAATTTAAAGTTTTTTGAATAATAGGTTGATTTTGGAAAAAAGCAGGGGTATAATTAAATTGTTAATTGTTTAACATTCGAAATGAATTGATAATTGAGGAGGAGATTATTTATGAGAGAAGTTGTAATAGCAAGTGCTGTAAGAACTCCAATTGGTACATTTGGTGGATCATTAAAGGATGTTCCAGCAGTAGATTTAGGTGCATTAGTAATTAAGGAAGCTGTAAATAGAGCTGGTATAAAACCAGAATTAGTAGATGAAGTAGTAATGGGAAATGTTATTCAAGCTGGACTTGGACAAAATGTTGCAAGACAAGCTGCAGTAAAAGCTGGCTTACCAGTAGAAATTCCAGCTGAGACAATAAATATGGTATGTGGATCAGGTTTAAGAAGTGTATCTTTAGCTGCTCAAATGATTAAAGCTGGAGATTGTGATGTAGTTGTTGCTGGTGGTATGGAAAATATGTCAAGAGCTCCTTATGCTTTAAATAGCACTAGATGGGGACAAAGAATGGGAAATACTCAAGTTGTAGATACAATGATAAATGATGCTTTATCAGATGCATTTAATAATTATCATATGGGGGTAACAGCAGAAAATATAGCAGAGCAATGGAATATTTCAAGAGAAGAATTAGATGAATTCTCATTAAACTCTCAATTAAAGGCTGAAAAAGCTATAAAAGAAGGAAAATTTGTTGATGAAATAGTTCCAGTAGTAGTTCCTCAAAGAAAAGGAGAACCAAAAGTATTTTCTCAAGATGAAGGACCAAGATTTGGTTCAACAATGGAAGGATTAGCAAGATTAAAACCTTGCTTTATTAAAGATGGTAAAGTAACAGCTGGTAATTCATCAGGAATAAATGATGGTGCTGCTGCTATCGTTGTAATGAGTGCAGAAAAAGCTGCAGAATTAGGAATCAAACCATTAGCTACAATAGTATCTTATGGAAGCAAAGGATTAGATCCAGCAATTATGGGGTATGGACCATTCTATGCTACAAAGAAAGCATTAGAAGTAGCAGATTTATCAATTGAAGATATGGATTTAATTGAAGCAAATGAAGCATTTGCAGCTCAAAGTGTTGCAGTAGCAAAAGATTTACATTTCGATATGTCTAAAGTAAATGTAAATGGAGGAGCTGTTGCATTAGGACATCCAGTAGGAGCATCAGGTGCTAGAATATTAGTTACTCTTTTACATGAAATGGGTAGAAGAGATGCTAAAAAGGGTTTAGCTACACTTTGTATAGGCGGTGGAATGGGAACTGCGTTAATAGTAGAAAGAAAATAGTTGTAATTATTAAGAATCTGCATCTATGGCATATTGATGCAGATTTTTTTTTCGTAAATAAATAATAATAATTAACAGTAAAATGGTTAATAATAAAATCATAAAAGTTCAGGTAAAGAAATTTTTGAATAATTTTCAACTAATTAATTCAAAAAAAAAAGTAACTATATGTTGAAATTTAAAAAATAATACAAAAGTTTAACAAAATATAGTTAAATATAAATAAAGTGTAAACATGAAAATGATATCATTACAAAATCATGGGAAAGAATGTTCAGAATATTCAAAAAAATGCATAAAGTAAAAATAACCTTCAAATAAAAACCAAAAAAGAAAATAAAACGTAAAATCGGTGAGCAAAATCAATCAATTGCAGAATAGTTTAATCAAACTGACTAAAATTGATTAAAACAGGCTTAAATAAGATTTTCATTAATCTTTTGTCGGGAATATAATACAAGAGTTACTGGAGGGCATGCAAATGACAGATGAAATGAGAAGTCTTATAAGATTAAGTGTAAAAAATAATGCTATTTTAGCAGTTATTATTTCATTTTTTTTATTAGCGTTTTTGGGGATTAAAGTTTCATTTATATTTTTATTAGGAATTATTATTGCTAGCATTAATTTTGGTATAAGTGGAATTATTCTTGATAAAAGTTTAAATGATAGAGTTAATAGTAAATTATTGGTTATGCTTATTACGATAATAAGGATTTTTGTTATTATCATCATTGCGGTACCTTTTTTAAGTAATATAATGTATCTTCTATCTTATTTAGGAGGTTTAATTATACATTTTCCAATATTAATTTTTTCTTATATAAGAAAACAGAAGGGAAGTGAGTAGATGGAAGTATCTGAAGCACTTTATACTTTTTACATTGGAGGTTTTCCCCTTGAGCTTAAACCAGAAGCTTTGATTCAACTTGTGGTAGTTGCTGTAATAGGCATCTTAGCTATATGGGCAACAAAGGATCTTAAGAGAAAACCTGAAGGGAAAAAGCAGGTTGTTGTTGAGTACATATATACAACGATTCAAAATTTAGTTGATTCTAATATGGGAGAAGAATATAGAAATGTTATACCTTTTATAGGAACAATAGCAGCATTTATATTACCGATGAACTTATTAGGATTAATAGGAATTGAACCAACAACAAAACAGTATAGTGTTGCCTTAGCGTTAGGATTAATATCATTCTTTGTTATTCAAGGATATGCTATTAAAAAAACAGGTATAAAAGAGTACTTCATAAGCTATGGGCACCCAATGGCATTTATGTTACCACTAAATATAATAGAAAGAATAATGTTACCAGTTTCATTATCTTTAAGACTATTTGGTAATATATTAGCAGCATCATTTATTGTTGAACTGGTATATGATGGGCTAAGCAAGATAGCTTGGATAGCACAAATAGGGCTACCAATTCCATTGCATGCATATTTTGATGTGTTTGATGGAACAATTCAAATGGTTATCTTTGTTATGTTAACAATGATAAATATAAAAGTAGTAGCAGAACATTAAATTTAGGAGGAAGAAAAATGAGTGATTTAGCAGTAAAAGCATTAGCAGCAGCTATAGCTGTATTAGTAGGTATAGGAGCAGGTATAGGAATAGGAATAGCAACAGGTAAAGCAGTAGAAGGAATTGCAAGACAACCAGAAGCTAGTGGAAAAATTACAACTACATTATTAATTGGTTCAGGGTTTGCAGAAGCAACTGCTATTTATGGATTGCTAGTTTCAATATTATTAATTTTTGTTGTTAAATAAAAATTTAAAGGTGTATTAAATATTTCAAAGAAGGGAAGGCGAGTTTTATTATGGAACTATTAAATCCAGGGTTAATTCTTGCAAGTATAATAAACTTCTTGATATTATATCTTATCTTAAAGCATTTCTTCTTTGCAAAAGTTAAAGCGGTTATTGATGAAAGAGAAGAATATATCAATAATCAGCTTGAAAGCGCAGATG
>CAKVNP010000039.1 GCA_934777095.1 uncultured Clostridium sp.
TGAATCTCAACTAATATGAGAGGAGATTAACACATGGAAAAAAGAAAAGTAATTATTGATTGTGATCCTGGAATTGATGATTCATTGGCTTTAATACTTGCACTTAGTTCACCAGAATTAGAGGTTGTAGGGATTACCACTGTGTCAGGAAATGTCAGGGCAGATCAAGGAGCGAAAAATGCCTTAAAGGTATTAGCTTTAATGGGAAAGCAGCATATTAAGGTTTATGTAGGTGAAGAGGAACCTTTAGCAAGAGAACTTGTGACGGCGCAGGATACTCATGGTGAAGATGGTTTAGGTGAAGCAGGCTATCAAGATGTGGAAGGTGAAGTTTACTATGGAGCAGTAGATTTTATCTTAGAAAAAGCTAAGGAAGGTGATGTCAGCATTATTGCTTTAGGACCATTAACTAACTTAGCAAAAGCAATAGAGAAAGACATTAATACATTTAATAAAATTAATGAAATAGTATCTATGGGAGGAACATTTAAGTCACATGGAAACTGCTCACAGGTAGCGGAATTTAATTATTGGGTTGATCCTCATGGAGCAAAGTATGTTTTCGATAATCTTGCAGTACCATATACAATGGTAGGACTGGATGTTACTAGAGAAATAGTACTTACGCCAAATTATATAGAACTTATTAAACAGATAGATGGGAAGATAGCTAAATTTATTGTGGATATTACAAGATTTTATGTTGATTTCCATTGGCAGCAGGAAAGGACTTTAGGTTGTGTAATTAATGATCCATTAGCTGTAGCGTATTTTATAGATAGAAGTCTTTGTGAAGGGTTTACTTCCTATATTGATATGGTGGAAGAGGGACCTGCAATGGGACAAACTCTTGTAGATGTAGGAGAGTTTTATAGAAAGAAACATAATGCTTTAGTACTTACCAAAGTAGAAAGTAAAAAGTTTATGGAGTTTTTCTTAAAGAGAATTTTCCCAGGAAATGAAAAAGATATTGAAATAGTATTAAATAATTCTAAATATGGTTTATAAGAGGTTGCAAGATGAGAAATAATAATACATTTAAAATTACACTTATGGCACTTTGTGTAGCAATAAATATTGTTGGCGGGTTTTTAGCTTTAACTTTAAAGCTACCAATATACTTAGATACGATTGGGACATTTTTAGCAGCATTTACATTTGGACCACTGGCAGGTATTCTTACAGGGGCTGCCTCTTCACTGATTAACGGAATGACTTATGATGTTTATTCATTATATTTTATGCCTACACAAATAATAGTAGGTTTTGCAGCGGGATATTTTTACAAAAAAGGATATTTTAAAGGGAAGAAGATAGTATTAGGAATATTATCAGTAACTATTTTAGGATCTATTATGTCTTCTATAATTTCTGCTTATGTATTTGGAGGAATTACTTCATCAGGTAGTGCATTTATCGTAATGTATTTAAAGGAAGCTGGTATAGGAATTGTAAAAAGTGTTTTTTCTACGCAGGTTTTTACAGATTTAATTGATAAAGGAATAGCAGTATCATTAGTTATTTCAATCATTAATACAATGCCCTTCGAAATAAAGAAGAAATATTCTATAGGAGAACAATAATGGATAGGTATAGTAAGGTTACTAATAAAAATAATAGGGAAATAGTATTGTTAAAGGCCTTTCCCTGTATCTGGGGCAAATGCAGCTTTTGTGATTATATAGATGACAATGATAATGATGAAACTGAAATGAATCGAGTTAATAAAGAAGTTTTAGATAATATTGATGGTGAATTCGGCGTGCTGGAAGTCATTAATTCAGGAAGCTGTTTTGAAATCCCAAAGGAGAGCCTAAATTATATTAAAAAGAAAATAGATGAAAAAGGAATAAAAAAATTATTTTTAGAAAGCCATTGGTGCTATAGAAATAGACTTCAGGAAATGAGAGATTTCTTTGGTATTGAGATAGTATTTAAAATGGGTGCAGAGACCTTTGATAATAACTTTAGAAATTTAGTATTAAATAAAAATGCCAACTTTAAATCCCCTGAAGAAGTCAAAGAATACTTTCAATCAGTGTGTATTATGGTAGGCATAAAAGGACAGACTAAAGAAATGATTAAAAAAGATCTGGATTTAGTTTTAAAACACTTTAAATATGCAACAATAAATGTATTTATCGATAATACAACAAATATAAAAAGAGATGAAGAATTGGTTCAATGGTTCATAAAAGAATACGAATTTTTAAAAGACTACCCCAATATTGAAGTGTTAATTAATAATACAGACTTTGGAGTAGGAGACTAATAAAATTATATAGCTAGTCTCATGTTAATGGTTAACAGATGAGACTAGCTATTTAATTTCTAATTCTAAAGTAGGCAGACAATTAGTCCTTGAACTATTCCGATTATTCCACCAAGGATTCCACCAAGGATTTCTATGTGTTTAAGTTCTTGCTTAGCAATATTGATTATTATTCTTTCTAATTGGTAAAGATCAAAATCATTGATTTTATCTTGAACTATCTGCTGAATATCAATTTTTTCTTTGATTTTATTAACCCCTTCTGTGGCCATGTTTTCAAGAACAGCATCTAATTCCTGCTCAATTATATTATCGATATATCCTTGAGCCATGCCTCTGAACATACCAGGAATAAAGTTTATCTTTTCAGCTACGATCATTCTAATTTTATTTTTTATTGATTCATTAAGATTTTGTTTATCTTCAGCAGTTACTGAATTTGCTATTATATCATCAATAGATAAAAGTTCTTCAGCAACAACTTGTCCTATATTAGTAGCAATATCGGCTTTTCTTTTTGGAATAAGACCAATTATTTCTTTGTTTATTAAAGGTATTTTAATTGGCTCTATTGGTCTAAACATTAGCTTTATGGCAATAGTATTAGTTATCCATCCAATAAGTGCACCAATTACTGCAAGTAATGCAATAGTAGTTAATGTATTCATATGTACCTCCTAGAATATTAAAATGACTTTACATATTGTAACACAAATTAAAATATATGTTTAGTGAAATTTCTGTTAATTAAAAGTCTTGCGTATTTATAATTAATAAGATATAATCATAGCATCAAATAAACAATTCCTGTAGGGGAGTAGTTAGCAGCGGAAGTTGTGATAATGTCAACAAGCATGGTCTATCAGACCTGGCATTATCTGAAATAACGAGACTTACAGATAATATGCAATAACAGCATATTATCTGTAAGTCTCGTTTTTTTTATTTAAAAAGACAAGCTATTAACCTATTAAGGAAAATTAATTAAAAGGAGAAAAGACATGATTTATTTTATTTATTTATTACTAGCAGCTCTAGTGGTGCTTTTATCTATTAAAGCAGCAGTGTATGTTGACTTAATTGACAAAAAGACAGATGTTTCAGGAGCATTTATCGGTGGTGTGCTGCTTTCAGCGGTGACTTCACTTCCAGAATTATTAACAACTTTATCTTCTACAGTGTGGTTAAAGAATCCAAGCCTTTCATTAGGAAATATTTTAGGAAGTAATTTATTCAATATGACTATAGTAGCTGGCTTGATTATCTTTGGAATTAAATCCTTTGGAAAAGCTAAGATATCAAAAAGCCACATAAAAAC
Source organism: uncultured Clostridium sp. (assembly GCA_934777095.1). Classification (GTDB taxonomy): domain Bacteria; phylum Bacillota; class Clostridia; order Clostridiales; family Clostridiaceae; genus Clostridium. Next base: position 3,591 of record CAKVNP010000039.1, read on the forward strand.
TACTTCATTTGGTTTAGTTATCTATTTGGTTATTCTTTTAAATATGATGAATATAATCAATTTTGATATTCTTACTATCAGCATAACTTCAATAGTTATTTTAATACTTTATGTAATTGCAGTTAAATCTATGGCAGGTGAAGAAGAGTCAGCAGAAAAAGATGAAGATGAAACTGCTGTAACTTCAAATCTTACAATGAAGCAGATTATCACAAGATTTATAGCAGTAAGTATTGGCTTAGTTTTAGCAAGTATTTTAATTACATATGTTACAGATATTATTGCAGTTAGATTAAATTTAGGAGCAGGGCTTGCTGGAGCTTTATTATTAGGTATTGCTACATCACTGCCAGAATTAACTTCTTGTATCTCATTAGTTAAGATAGGAAACTTTAATGTGTCTATAGGAAATGTGGTAGGAAGTAATTTATTTAATTTCTTTATTTTATTTATTGCAGATATTACATATTTTGGAGGGTCAGTTTATAATTTTGCCGATCCACAAAATAAAAATTTAATTTTCTTTGGGATATTAAGTTCTATATTAGTACTGTTAATCTTAAATATAAAAGATAAAGTTAGCAAAAATTATGTTTATATTACTTTATCATTAGGAATAATAATGAGTTACTTAGGATTTATGATAGTATAAAAGATAAAAGCAGCGGATAATTAATTCCGCTACTTTTAGTATTTGTTTATTCAATTATTAAGGCAGTAGTGTTAATTAAGATATCTAAACTGTTATTTGAGTGGAAGCTAGGATATGGAAGGTATGAATCATACTCTGCCAGTTCATCAGTTAAGATATCCTCCAGCTCCTGGAGCTTATCCTGCAAAATATCAATTTTAGCAGTTAAGACTTTAATTCTATCTTTATCTGTATTCATAGTAGTCCTCCTTAAACATTAATATAAATATTTATTAGCATCTCTTTTTAATGCTGCTCTAAAATCGGGATGGGAAATGCTGATAAGTTCAGCAATTCTTTTGGCAATACTTTTGCCTTTTAAATTTGCTATGCCATATTCAGTTACCACATAATCTACATCATTGCGGGAAAAAGATATGGCAGCGCCAGCATAATGCTGGGCACAAATAGTTGAAATTGTATTGTTTTTTGCTGTTGAATATAAGGCAATAATTGATTTGCCTCCTTTGCTCAGCTGTGCCCCTACACCAGTATCTGTCTGTCCCCCAGTACCGCTATATTGCTTATAACCTATGCTTTCTGAAGCACATTGGCCAGTTAAATCAATGGCCAAAGTAGTATTTATTGAAATCATATTATCATTTTTACCAATAATATAAGGGTTATTGGTATAAGCACAAGATTTTAATTCAATAGCAACGTTATCATTTAAAAAATCATATAATTTTTTTGTGCCTAGAGCAAAAGACCCCACTATTTTATTTCTATGAAGAGTTTTTTTCCTATTTGTGATTACCCCAGAATTATATAAATCACATATTCCTTCACTAATCATTTCTGTATGCACACCTAAATCCTTTTTATTCAGTAATGACTGGCATACTGCATTAGGAATCCCGCCAATTCCAAGCTGAATAGTAGCTCCATCAGGAATAAGGGAGGCAATATAACGTCCAATAGTTAAATCTTTATCTGAAACTGCAGGAATATCAATTTCTTTTACAGGACAATTGTTTTCATAAATATAATCAGCCTGGCTCAGATGGACTAATGTATCGCCATGGACTCTAGGAAGATTTTCATTTACTTCAAGAATAACCATATCAGCAGCTTCCAAGCTTTCAATTTCATAGACTGTAGAAAGGGAAAGTGAAAAGAAGCCGTGTTTATCCATAGGAGATACTGCGCCAACAAAGAGATTAGGCTTTATGTATTTTAATCTATTTATTGCAGCATATCTTAAATGGGTAGGGATATATGAAGTAAGTCCATGATTATGGCAGCACCTAGCAGAACCACCATAAAAAGTAGTTTCATTAATAAAATGCCCTTTCATTGATGGGTCAGAATTGAATTTATATTCTTGTAAGCTAAGCATTGTTACAACCGAGATATTTTCCACTTTGTCCTTAACCTTATGGAGATTTGCAAGAAAAAGGCTCGGTTCACATGGCCCTAAAGAACAGACAATTTCAAAATTAGATTTAACTTTATTTAGCGCATCGGATATTGAGATAAGTTTACTTTTATATTGACTGGTAAAATTCATCGTAAAGCTCCTATTATAAGAAAAATTATTTTAATATATATTATTAAAGTTAGAGAAAAAAATGATAAATAAATAATTAGGGTAAACTGGAAAAATAGCTTAAGTTTTCTAGAAAAACTATCGATAAACAACTGTACTATAAAAAAATTAAGGGGGAAAGCATAATGAATATAAACAAAAGAATAAAAAATGGGAAAACGAAACTAAATATAATTAGTTTATTATTAATGTTTACATTTGTTTTTATAAGTGTAAGTGATGTACAAGCATTTGCAGCTACTAAGTCAGTAGAAGAAATGTTTATCTCAGAAGAAAACTATGCAGAAGAGATGGAGGCAAAAGTAGAGCCTTACTTAGAGAGTATAGTTGAAAGTGGATATTTTACAGGAGAAGAAGAATTAAATATCTATTATCAAAAATATGTGCTTGATAATGCAAAAGGAAGTATTATTATCAGCCATGGTTTTTCGGAATTTTTGGGAAGACAAACAGAAATGATTTACTACTTCTTACAGCAAGGGTATTCTGTATTTACTTTAGAACATAGAGGTCATGGAAGATCAGGTCTTTTAGGAAGTGATGATTCACAAATATTAGTAGAAGATTTCGATTATTATGTAGAAGATTTAAAGACATACATAGATGAAATAGTAATACCAGACAGCAAGGATAATAATTTATATATTTTTGCACATTCTATGGGAGGTGCTATAGCTACAAAATTTATAGAGGTATATCCAGAATATATTACATCAGCTGTGTTAAGTGCTCCAATGCTTCAGGTAAATACTGGGAGTTATCCGGCGATCTTTGCAAAGACATTAGCTAATGTGATGAATTTCATTGGATTAGGACAAAGATATGTTTTAGGGGAAGCGCCATATAGTGATGAATATTACTTTGAGACATGTGGTACGACTTCACAAGCTAGATATGATTATTCATATAATATCGTAGTAGAAAATAAAGAGTATCAAAGAGGTGGAGCATCATATAAATGGTTAAAGGAAGCTTTAGCTGCTACTAAAGAAATAACAAGCAAAAAAAATGCTTCTCTAGTGGAAACACCAATATTATTATTCCAAGCTGAAAATGACACAATGGTTCTTCCAGATGGACAAGATAAGTTTGCTGAGTATGCACAAAATTGTGAACTAATTAAAGTTGATGGTGCAAGACATGAAATTTATAGAGAAAATGATGAGCTTTTAAAGCCATATTTAGCAAAGATATTTAATTTCTTTGAAGAAAATAATTAGAAAATGAAAATAAGGGAGTAGAATAGGTGTATTATGAAAAATGAATTAATGGTAAATCATACTAATAAAGTTAATAATGTATTGAATAAATCACTATGGGTAGTATTAGCATTCCACCTTCTATACTTAGTAATGAATATTACCCCAGAAAAGAACTTAATAAGGTCAGTTTTATTAGGCGTTATGTGTATTGTAGTTACTTCGCTTAGAAGAAATGAGAAATATTTTAAGGTAATTAAATATGTTTCAGTAATTGGCCTAATGCTTCTAGCAATTACATATAACAGTTTTACTAGTATGACAGTATGGTTGATGGCTGCAGCTGCAACTATTGCAGGAATGTATTTTGATGTGAAATTTTACAAGGTTATTGTTGTAGTTGGTAGTGTTATTAATGTAGTAATACAAATAATACTAGAGGAGCAAGAGTGGATGCAGTTTGCTAATAGTATAGTTGCATTTACTGTAATTGCATTAATAATGTACTCTGTAACAAAATGGGGTAGTGAATTAGTAGAAAATGCTAGAAAAGATGCAATCCATGCACAGGAACTTCTTGATAAACTAGAAGAAACTATGGTAATAATCGACAAACAAACTGTAAATTTAAATGAAAATTTAGAAAAAAGCAATTTAGATATTAATACAATCAATGAAATAAGTAATGATTTAACCTTAACAATTAAGGATGTCGCTATTGGAGTAGAAGACCAAACTAGCAGCATTAATGAAATAAATGAGATGGTAGGTTCTGCAGGGGGAAAAATAGAAAAAGCATATGAAACATCCATTAAATCAAAAGATGTTTCTGTTGAATCAAGAGAAATAGTATCTGATGCAATATCTGCAATAGTAAATATGAATGAACAGATGAATATAATTCAGGCAACTGTAGTAGAATCAGCTAAGGACGTATATGAACTTATTAAAAATACGGAAGCAGTAAATAATTTTCTTGGATCAATTAATCAAATTGCAAGCCAGACCAATCTTTTAGCTTTAAATGCATCTATTGAAGCAGCTAGAGCAGGTGAAGCAGGAAAAGGTTTTGCAGTAGTAGCAGCAGAAGTTAAAAATTTAGCAGAACAGAGTTCAAGTGTGGTAAAAGAAATAGATTCATTAATGGCAAAAATTAAAACTATGAGTGAAGATGTTTTAAAAGGAATTGGCGAAGTTGAAATAGTTGCCGGTGAAGGAGTAAATACAGCAAATAAAGTCAGCAGTAATTTTACTAAGCTGGAAGGTGCTTTTGAAGAAATTGATGATAATATAGGCTATGGAGCAGAAAGCATGGAAAATACTGCGTCAGTATTTACTAAAATCATCGAGGAAGTAGCTAGTATTTCTGATATATCTCAAGAACATTCAGCTTCTATTGAAGAAGTTCTTGCCATAACAGAAGAACAAAATAAAAAAATAAATAATATTACTAATTCAATAAGAAATATACATGCTTTATCTCAAGAATTAAGCAGTATAATTGAAAAGAATGAATAAGATTTTCGGGCTCCTAGATGGGAGCCTGATTTTTTTTGGGGCGAGATGTTAGATTTATAGAAATTTGATATAATAATATAAAAAAGTAAATAGATGGAGGTTAGGTTTTGGCGGTAATTAATTATGAATGTCCTAATTGTGGAGCAGAGATTAAATTTAATCCAGCAACTGGTGAAGGTAAATGTGATTTTTGTTTAAGTACGTTTTCTATAGAAGAATTAGAGAATATTACGCAAAGAAAATACCAAGAGCATTTAAATGAAAGCGATTTAGAACCAGAAAAGCATAATGAAGAATGGGATAACTTATCAGAGGAAATTAAGGTATATTCATGTCCAAGATGTGGAGCAGAGGTAATATCTGAAAATAATACCACAGCAACTTTTTGCTGCTATTGCCATTCAGCAGTTGTGTTATCAGATAAACTAGCAGGAGAGTTTAGACCATCGAAAGTAATACCATTTAAATATGATAAAGATTATGCAACAGAAAAACTTTTAGAGTGGTGTAAGAAAAAAAGATTCTTACCTAGTGAATTTTCATCCCATAAACAACTAGAAAAAATATCAGGGATTTACGTTCCGTTCTGGTTGGTAGATACAAAGGTAGATGGACAATTTAGTGCAACAGGGAAAGTAATAAAGACTTGGAGACAAGGAGACTATAAATATACTAAAACAGATATATATTCTATTTATCGAAGAGCCAAGATGGATTTTGAAAATGTGCCTAATAATGCGTCTACAAAGCTAGAAGATAAAATTATAGAAAGTATTGAACCATATAATTATTCTGAAATGGATAATTTTAAAGTTGCATATCTGCCAGGCTTTTTAGCAGAAAAATATGATAGAAGTAAAAAAGATGTATTTCCAACTGTTGAGGGAAGGGTTAAGACGGCAGTAAACTCCGTTTTAAGAAATTCCATTACGGGATATTCATCTGTTACTGAAAGAGGAAGTAATACCAGCTTTGAAAAAACTGAATTTAAATATGCATTATTACCAGTATGGCTGATGACATATAATTATAAAAATAAGACATATGTTTATGCCATGAATGGACAGACGGGGAAGGTTTTTGGCTATCTTCCAGTATGTAAAAAGAAGCTTGCAATCCTTTATGTAGTTCTATTTGTAGTTATTTTTGCAGCAGCTTATTTGGGAGGTAGAATGCTATGAAAAATATGATAAAAAAAATACTTGTAGTCTTTATTATTGCAATAATATCTATAGCTGTAATAGCAAGCGCAGATGAATCTAGGGTAATTGATAATGCTAATTTATTTAGCAGCGATGAAAAGGTTAATTTAGAAAGCAGTATAAGGAATATTGCAGACCAATATAATATTGATGCAGTAATTGTTACTGAAAACAATATAGGAAATAAGAAGACTTCAGAATATGCTGATGATTTTTATGACCAGCATGGATATGGATATGATGATGAATATAGTGGGATTTTGCTTTTAATAGATATGGGTAATAGAGAGTTATATATATCTACTACAGGAAAATGTATAAATTATTTTACTGATGAAAGATTAGATAATATAGAAGATAATATTTATGCTTATTTGAGTCAGCAAAATTACTATCAAGGTGCAGAAAGCTTTTTAAATGGTGTAACAACATATATGGAAGCTGGTATAGAAAGCAATCAATATACTTATGATAGTGAGTCTGCTTTAAAAGAACAGAGAATTAAAGCAGCCTTAATAGCATTTTTGGCGGCAACAATTATTCCGGGTATAATATGCTTTTTAATTGCACATGGATATGGAAGTCCTAAATCAGAAAGAGCTAATGTATATATAAAAGAAGGATCATTGAACTTTTTATCAAAAAAGGATCAGTTTATTACAACCCATACAACTAAGACAAAAATACAGACCAATAATAATAGTGGTGGAAGCCATCCAGGACGAAGTACAACACATACTTCAAGCAGTGGAAGAAGCCATGGAGGAAGTGGACGAAAGTTTTAAAAAAGTTTTGGTATAATTTTTCCTAAGTAGATAGTGTAAAAATTCTATAAGGGAAGAATTATACCATTTTTTGATTTATTAAAATAATTATTATATAGCTGCTAGTTGTTTTAAAACCATTTTACATAGTATAATGAATATTAGCATAAATAAAGGAGCTGTGAATTATGGAGAACATAAAAAAACTTAAGAAGCAGTTAAAAGATGACATTATTACATATGACTGTATTGACTATATAGATGATGATGGAAAATTAGTCGAATATGTAGAAGTTACTATGGTTGATAAGATAATTGATGTT
>CAKVNP010000040.1 GCA_934777095.1 uncultured Clostridium sp.
CTGTTGTATATTGGGCAAAAGAATATCATATTGATGGGTTTAGATTTGATTTAATGGGATTGCATGATATTGAAACAATGAAGCAGATAAGACTTGAATTAGATAAAATATCACCAAAGATTTTAATGTATGGTGAAGGGTGGACATGTAATGAAAGTCCTTTAGACAGAGAATTAGCGGCATTAAAAGACAATACATATAAATACGGTGATATGCAAATTGCTGCTTTTAGTGATGATGCTAGAGATGTAATTAAAGGCAAGGTATTTTATGATGATAGTGTAGGTTTTGTTAATGGTGGACAAGACTTAGAAGAAACTATGAAATTCATGATTACTGCATCAACAAAACATCCTGAAGTTGATGTATCAAAGGGAATGTACTCAAATACATTCTGGGCTAATGAGCCATATCAAACAGTGACTTATGATTCTGCACATGATAACTATACTTTATTTGATAAATTAAGAATTTCATTAAATGATGATATTGATGAAGAAGAACTAATTAGAATGAATAAACTAGTTGCAGCATCTATATTAACTTCACAAGGAATAGTATTTTTACACGCAGGAGAAGAGTTAGCTAGAAGTAAAAGGGATAAAGAAGGAACTTTAGTCCATAATAGTTTTGATCAGCCAGATGATGTTAATAAAATTATTTGGCAAAATAAAGTCATATATAAAGAGTTGTTTGAGTATTATAAAGGGTTAATACAAATACGAAAGAATATGAAATCTTTTAGAATGGAAACAAATAAAGATATTATCGATAATCTTCATTTCTTAGAAACAGATAAAAATGTTATTGCTTATACAATAAATTCAGCGAAGTTAAGAGATAGATATGATAAAGCGGCGGTAATATTAAATGGAAATGATGAATGCATAGAAGTGAACCTTGGAGAAGAAGATTGGCAGTGTATAGCAAATGAGAACATTGCAGGTCTGGAAAAAATTAAGTGTATTGAAGGAAGCAAGGTTGTTGTACCTAGAAAAAGCGCTTATATATTAGTTAAATAGTAAATTAAATCAATAATAGATAATATAGAATCATTCTATATTACTATTATTGATTATATAAATAAAGGGGTGAAATGAATGGGTATGAATATGGTTGTTTACCAAATTGTAAACGAGTACAAGAGATTAGAGGAAGTAGAGGCAATTACTTTAGCAGGATCAGGAGCAAGTGGTAGAAAAGATAATTATTCGGATATAGATATAGATATTATAGTATCAAAAAAAATAGCGCCAGAGAAAAGAAAAGCTATTACAAAAAAAGTTTCTGATGTAATGGAAATAAATAATGATTTTTGGGGCGATGGAGATGAATTTATTTTAAGAAACTCTAATGTGCAGGTAGATATAGCGTATTTTGAATATGACTGGTTAAAGGATGGCTTAGAGAAAGTGTTACATGATAATATAGCATGCACAGGATATACAACATGCTTTTGGCATAATGTAAAAAATACTATTATAGTATATGATAAGGATGGCCGTTTTACTGAACTACAAAATAAATGTAATATTAAATACCCAGAAAAATTAAAAATGAACATTATCGATAAGAATTATCCAATATTAAGAAATGCATTTTCATCATATTATCATCAAGTTGAAAAAGCAATAAATAGAAAAGATTTAGTAAGCATTAATCATAGAGTATCAGCATTTTTGGCAAGTTATTTTGATATTATATTTGCTATAAATGAAATGCCTCACCCCGGAGAAAAAAAACTTGTAGATATCGTAGAACATACTTGTAACAGAAAACCAATAAACTTTAAAGAGAATATAATTAAATTATTAGACAGTATAAGTAAAGCTGATACAGATATATTAGATAATATGAACTTAATAGTTGATTATTTAGATGTATTGTTAGATGAAATAGCTAATGAAGAAGAATTTAAAAACTAAGAATAGCATCCCACTCTTGTAAATATTTACATAAGGTTTTTAGGGTGATATAATTAACCTATAAATTTATGTATATTTGCTGGGGGAATAGGTTATGAAGGTTAAAGAGAGAGTATTAAATAAAATAGTAGATGGGAAAGAAATTAAAGTTTTTACTTTAGAAAATGAAGCAGGAATGTATGCAGAAGTAACTAATTTAGGTGGCATACTTTTAAAACTAAATATACTTGATCAAGAAAATGTCTTAACAGATGTAGTTTTAGGCTATGATAAATTCGAAGATTATTTAGTAAACGATGTATATTTTGGAGCAATTATAGGACGCTGTGCTAATAGGACAGAAAACGCTAAAATAGAAATTGAAGGACAAACTTATCAGTTAGTCAAAAATGATGGAAATAATCATTTGCATGGAGGAATGAAAGGATTTAACAAGGTTGTTTGGGATTCAAAAATAGTAAAAGAAAATAATGAAGAGTTTTTACAGCTTTCATATTTAAGTAAAGATGGTGAAGAAAATTACCCGGGTAATGTTCAGGTAACTGTTAATTATAAATTTACTGAAGACAATGAGCTGGTTATTGAATATTATGCAAAGACAGATAAAGAAACAATAGTTAATTTGACTAATCACTCATATTTTAATTTAGCAGGGCATGATTCAGGTAATATCTTGGCTCATAAGCTGAAAATTTATGGAGATAAAATCACAGCAGTTAATGAAGAGAGTATTCCAACAGGAGAAATCAGAAATATTAAAGAAACACCTATGGATTTTACAGAACTTATTGAAATCGGCAGAAATATTGAAAGCGATTATGATCAGATTAATATAGGAAAAGGATATGACCACAATTGGATAATTGATGGAAAGAGAAATGAATTAAAAAAAGTTGCTGATGTAGAAGAAGAAACAAAGGGAATTAAAATGGAAGTATTTAGTACAATGCCAGGAGTACAATTCTATTCTGCTAACTTTTTAAACGGTCAGCTTGGAAAGGGTGGAAAAGCTTATAACAGAAGGGATGGATTGTGTTTAGAAACACAAGGATTCCCTAATGCTGCAAACAATAAAGATTTTCCAAGCATTTTATTAAAACCGGAAGAAGAGTATAGAGAAACTACTATATATAAGTTCTCGTGCTAATAAAAAAGGAATGTTAAGTTTAACTTAACATTCCTTTATTTTTTGTTTTTGCAATCAGAACAAATACCGTATATTTCAAGCTTATGACCAGTAATTTCAAAATCTAGCGATGATTCTAACTGCTCTTCATATGTTTTTAAAGGACAGTTATCTAAAGGAAAGACTCTATTGCATCTAGTGCAGATTAAATGATGTTTATGTTTAAGACTATTAATTTCATAAGATGTCTTGTTATTTTCACCGATTACATATTTATTTATTAAAGAATTTTCAACAAGAGTATCAAGTATTCTATATACAGATGATAAATTAATAGATATTCCTTTGTTTTTTAATTCAATATATATATCTTCAGCTGTTATTGGCTGATTTTCGGCTTCAATAACTTCTAATACAGAATTTCTATGTTTAGTAACTTTAAGACCTTTTGCTTTTAAGATGGAGCAAAAGTTAGTTTTTGTATCCAAATATATAAGTCCTCCAAATAAATATAATAATTATTTTCTATTAATATTCTTAATTATTATTATACAAATTTTTTCTTTAAAATTAAAGTAATAAAGAAAAATACTGCAGAAATAAGTACTATAGTAGCACCGGTAACTGTATTAAGATAATATGATGTTATTAATCCTGTAATTCCAGATATTATAGCAATGAGTACTGAATATATATGATACTCACGAATATTTCTTGAAATATTTCTGGCAGCAGCTGCTGGTAATACAAGAAGCGAGTTAATAATTAATAAACCTACCCAATTGATAGTAAGTGTAACTACCACAGCAATAGTACAAGTGAAAATTATTTCAATCATAAGTGTATTTGTCCCACGGCTATTTGCTAGAGAAGCATTTAAGCTTGTTACTAGCAGTTTATTGAACATAAATACCCATAATAATAACACTAACACTAAAACACCTAAAAGTAAGATTATTTCAGAAGGTGAAATACTTAATAAATCTCCAACTAAGTATGAAGAAAATTTACTAAGATTACTAGAATAACTCATTAATACAAGACCTAAAGCTAATGCTGTTGAAGAAAATACTCCAATAACCGTATCTGTAGAAGAAGTGCCTTTATTTTTTATTATCGTAATTGCAATTGCAAAACAGATAGAAAATAAAGTGGCACCCCATTTAGGATCTAGCCCACCTAGAAGTATTCCTAAAGCTATACCGGTAAAGGCACCATGGCCTAAAGAATCAGCAAAGAATGACATCTTATTGCTGACAACCATAGTGCTTAATATACCAAATAAAGGTGTAACAATTAATATTGCCAGAAAGGCATTTTTCATAAAAGTAAATGAAAGCCAGTCAAAAGGCAGAATTAAATCGATAAAGTTATAAATTGAATTAAGCATTTTTTTGTCCTCCTGCCTTCGATGAATCCATAGTATTTTTATATAATGATAACCCAAAAATCTGCTGAGTCTGCGGGTTGTTGAAAACTTCTTTAGGTGTTCCAGAACATGCAATAGTACCATTGACTAAAGCAACTCTATCAGAGTATTTTGCCACTAAGTCTAAATCATGTGAAATAAGTATAATTGATAAATCGTAATTTTTCTTAATATCCATTAATATTTCATAAAAAAGCTCTGAGCCATTTTGGTCAACTCCAGAAATAGGTTCATCTAGAAGGAGAATATTTGGTATTGGATCAAGAGCTAAAGCTAAGAGAACTCTTTGCATTTCCCCGCCAGATAATGCTCCTAAGCGTCTATCAATTATATGAGAGGCTTTAACTCTTTCTAATGATTTAAGTACATCTTCTCTAAGTTTCTTTGATGGCTTAAGCCAAGAAGGGCGAATGCCCTTACAAGCTGCAAATAGATCAAGAACGCTGATAGGTGAAGTTGGATCAAATGTTAAATACTGAGGCACATATCCTATGATAGGCTGATTATAGGAACTATTATTTGATCCAATAAATTTAAGAGTACCTTCATGTTTTATTTCGCCTAAAATAGCTTTTAATAAAGTACTTTTACCAGCGCCATTCGGACCAATTAATGAAGTAAGCTCACCACAATGGATATGCATATTCACGTCTTTTAATATTTGATTTCCACCAAGTTTTACGGAAAAATTCTCGATTTTAGTGCAACAAAAATTATTACAGCTTTTATTATTTTTATAATTATCTATTTTTTTTATCATTTTAACGCCTCTTTTAATACTTCTAGATTCTGATTCATTTTATTTAAGTAGTCATCAGCAGCATTTTCATTAGCTTCGCCAGTTACAATAGGATCTAAAGTATATATTTTAGCACCAGTTTCATTGGCAACTGTTTCTGCTACTTTTGATGAATATTGAGGTTCAGTAAATAAAGCTTTAATATTATACTCTTTGACAGTGTTGATTATATTTTCTAATTCTTTTGCAGATGGCTCTGAATCAGGTTCTACTTCAAGAACTCCTACAATATTTAAGTTAAATTCTTCGGCAAAGTAAGGGAATGCTTCGTGGAAAGTTATAATATCCTTATGAGTGATTGAAGCAAGTTCAGAGTGCATCTTATCACTTAAATCTTCAAGTTTATTAATATATTCATCAGCATTTTCATTAATCTTAGCACTATCTTTAGAGTCTAAGCTGCTTAATTTATCAGCTATATTTTTTACCTGTTCAATGTTTTTAGAAATACTTACCCATACATGTGGATTAACACTGTGGTCATGGTCATGATCTTCATCGTGATTATGTGCTTCTTCAGCATCGTGATCGTGATCTTCTTCATCGTGGTCATGATCTTCGTCTTCAATTAATTCAATTCCTTCACTGGCGGTAATAATATCAAGATCAGGATATTGAGCAATAACTTTATCTAAGAATGATTCCATACCAGCACCATTCACTACAAGAATATCAGCTGTTTCTAAGATTTTCATATCTTTTGTAGACAATTCATAATCATGAAGGCAGCCAGTCTGTGGAGCAGTAAGATTAACTAATTCAATGTCTGGAATATCCTTTACAATATTTAAAGTAGAAACATACATTGGATAAAATGAAGTTACTATGGTTAATTTATTATTAGAATAGTCAGATTTAGTATTATTACAACCTATAAATAGTATTGATGTGCATAATAGCACTGAAAGTATTTTTGCATATTTTTTTAAGTTCATATTTGTCCTCCAAATTCAAATAAGAATAATTTGCATTTACACTACTAATTATAGCGCAAATTAATAAAAAATAAAGAGTTATAATTAAAAAAAATAAAACACAAACAATATAATTAAAAAGATAAAAAATATTCGCAAAAACTATTGGCTTTTGAAAAATTTATGGTATTATAAATAAGTGCTTTAAAAAACAAACTTTAAGAAAAGGTGAAAAAATGAACGAATTTTTTAAACTAAAAGAAAACAATACTACAGTTAAGCAGGAAGTTATTGCAGGAATAACAACATTTATGACAATGGCATATATTTTAATTGTTAATCCTAGCATATTAGCAGCTGCAGGGATGGACCCAGGAGCAGTATTTACAGCAACAGTAGTATCATCAATAGTTGCTACTTTAATAATGGGATTATATGCAAAGCTTCCATTTGCACAGGCACCAGGTATGGGTTTAAATGCTTTCTTTGCTTATACAATAGTTTTACAAATGGGATATTCATTTGAATTTGCTTTAACAGCAGTTTTCCTAGAGGGGATAATTTTTATTTTATTAACAATATTTAATGTTCGTGAAGCAATAGTAGATTCAATACCGGCAAATATTAAAAAAGCTATTTCAGTAGGAATAGGATTATTTATTGCTTTATTAGGTTTAGAAGCAGCTGGCGTAATACAAACAGGAGCTACAATACTTCAATTAGGTGACATTACATCAGGAACAGGGCTATTAGCTATCATAGGAATATTAATCACAGGAATATTAGTTGCTAGAAAAGTAAAAGGTGCTTTATTCCTTGGTATGATAATTACTACAATAATAGGAATACCAATGGGAGTTATCGATCTTCCAAAACAAATTATGAGTATGCCGCCATCAATGGCAGATACATTCCTTAAATTTGATTTTAGTAATGTATTCTCATTTGATATGGTTATAGTGTTATTTACGCTATTATTTATGGATATGTTTGATACAATAGGAACATTAGTAGGGGTTGCTACTAAGGCAAATATGCTTGATGAAAATGGAAAAGTTCCAAACATTAAAAAGGCATTATTTGCAGATGCTATCGGTACTACAGTTGGTGCTTGCTTAGGTACTAGTACAGTAAGTACATATGTTGAAAGTGCTTCAGGAGTAGCTGAAGGAGGAAGAACTGGTTTAACAGCAGTAAGTACAGCATTTATGTTCTTCTTAGCATTATTCTTCTCACCTTTATTTGGTGTTATATCTTCAGCTGTAACAGCATCAGCTTTAGTTATAGTAGGATTATTCATGATGGAAACAGTAAAAGAAATTGACTTTTCAGATTATACAGAGGCTATTCCAGCATTCTTAACTATTATAATGATGCCGTTTGCTTATTCAATAGCAGAAGGGATTGCTTTTGGTATAATATCATATGTAGTAATCAAATTATTTAGCGGAAAGAGAAAAGAAATAAGCATTACAACTTATATAATAGCTATTGTATTTATTTTAAAATTTGTAATAGATAAATTAATTTAGAAAATAAAAATCCTAAGGAAAATATATTCCTTAGGATTTTTTTCACTTTATATGCTAATGATGAATATAGTACTTATATATTTTTTATAGAATTTAATAGTGTATTCAATGATTGTGAAAATTCTTGAAGTTCATCATCAGATAACGTTTTAAGTTTTTCCGCTATAGAATCCTTAGTGGTCTTTTCTAATGATTTAAATAACCCGCAGGCGTTTTCAGTGTGTTTAATTAAGATAACTCTTCTATCATCCTCACTATAAAATCGGACTACATAACCGCCTTCTACTAATTTATCAATTATTGGTGTCATATTAGGGCGGGAAATGCACAGCTTCTCAGCAATTTTAGAAATTGGCGCTGGCCCATTATGTATTAGATAGAATAACACCTTTGCATGGGAAATTGGTATATTTAAATTTTTTAGTAGCTCATGAGGATTAAAAAAGCGTCTATTAAGAGATAATAAAAGTAAGTATAAATTATTAGTGATATTATCTAGACAGTCCATAAATAAGCCTCCTTATGTTGATTATTATTTAATTATAGTTTAAATATGTTTTTTTTACAAGGAAAAAACATTATGAAAAAATAATAGTTATAAAAACATAATTATTTTAGTAAAAAGTATTGACCTATAATAGTTATAAAAATATAATTATTATAAAAATATATAAAAAGGAGAATGCATACATGAAAAAATTAGTTAAGTATTTAAAGCCATTTGTTTGGTCTTTAATATTTGCTCTTGCATTATTATTTGTGCAGGCATTAAGCGATTTGGCATTGCCATCATATATGTCTAACATAGTAAATGTTGGGATACAGCAAGGCGGAATTGAAGATGCAGTGCCAGAGGCAATCAGAGCATCGGAAATGAATAGATTGCTTTTATTTATTGATGATAAAGATAAAGAGGTTATAACAGAGAACTATAAATTGATAAGTAAAGATGATTTATCAAGTAAAGAATATAATACATATTTATCTAAATACAATGCCTTAGAAAATGAGGATTTATATGTACTAAATTCTAAAGGAAAAGAAAAACGTGAAAATTTAAATAATATTTTAGGGAAACCTATTTTAATTGTTTCAATGATTGAAAGTGAAGACTTCAGTAAGTATATGGGTGATTCACAAGGAGCTAATATGCCAGAAGCTACATCAGATCAGATGTTTGCTATGTTTTCAAATATGAATAGTGAACAGCTTAATGGTATTTTAGCAGGTATAGATGAAAAGGTTGATGCAATGCCAGAGAGTATGATTACTCAATCAGCAACATCATATATTAAGAATGAATACTCTAAATTAGGTGTCGATGTCAATAAACTACAGACTAGCTATTTAATGATGGCTGGGGCAAAGATGTTAGGGGTAGCTTTAATTGGTACTGCTGCAGCTGTAATTGTTACATTAATTGCCTCAAGAATTGCAGCAGCTGTAGGAATGAATTTAAGAAAGGATGTATTTAATAAAGTTGTAAGCTTTTCTAATGCTGAATTTGATAAGTTTTCTACTGCATCACTTATTACCAGAACAACTAATGACGTACAGCAGATAATGACCTTAATAGTTATGGGGATAAGAATGATAATTTATGCACCAATATTAGGTGTTGGTGGAATACTAAAGGTAATACAAACAGGTGCTAATATGGGCTGGATTATTGTTGTAGCAGTAATATCAATCCTTGTACTAGTATTAGCGTTATTTACTTTTGCAGTACCTAAATTTAAAGTGGTACAAAGGCTTGTAGATAAATTGAATTTAGTTACAAGAGAAAGTCTTACTGGAATGCTTGTAATAAGGGCCTTTAGTACTGAAAAATATGAAGAAGAAAAGTTTGAGAAAGCTAATGCAGATTTAACTAAAACTAACTTATTTGTTAATAGAATTATGTCTATGATGATGCCTTTAATGATGTTTGTAATGAATGGAATAACTTTACTAATTGTATGGGTAGGTGCACATAGAGTTGATACAGGAGCTATGCAGGTTGGCGATATGATGGCATTTATGCAGTATGTTATGCAGATAATAATGTCATTCTTAATGATTTCAATGGTATCTGTAATTTTACCAAGAGCGCTTGTTTCAGCAGGACGTGTAACAGAAGTATTAGATACTGATTTATCAATTAAGGAAATAGAAAAAAATGAAGCATTTGATTTAGCTAAAAAGGGTGAAGTTGAGTTTAGAAATGTAAGCTTTAAATATCCTGGTGCAGATGAAGATGTAATAGAAAATGTAAGCTTTACAGCAGAGGCAGGAAAGACAACTGCAATCATTGGAAGTACAGGAAGCGGAAAATCAACTTTAATTAATCTGATTCCTAGATTCTACGATGTATCTGAAGGTGAAATCTTAGTAGATGGAGTCAATGTTAAAAATGTAAATTTACATGAATTAAGAGAAAAAGTAGGATTTGTACCACAGAAGGGAATATTATTCTCAGGAACTATTGAAAGTAATTTGAAATACGCAGGAGCAGATATTACTGATGAAGAAATGGTAAAAGCGGCAGAAATAGCACAAGCTACAGAATTTATTTCTCAAAAGGCTACAGGATATAAAACTGAAATATCCCAAGGGGGAGCAAATGTTTCAGGTGGACAAAAACAAAGATTAGCTATCGGAAGAGCTCTTGCTAAAAAAGCAGAAATATTTATATTTGATGATAGTTTTTCAGCACTAGATTTTAAAACAGATGCTAAATTAAGAAAAGCATTAGGTAATGATTTAAATGAGCGTACATTAATTATTGTAGGACAGAGAATAAGTTCAATAATGAATGCTGATCAAATACTAGTACTTGATGAAGGTAAAGTAGTCGGCAAAGGAACTCATAAAGAGCTTATGGAGAATTGTGAGGTATATAAACAGATAGCTCTATCACAACTTTCAAAGGAGGAGCTTCAATAATGGCAGGAAATCATAAAAAAATGGGAGGCCCAATGAGAGGACCAATGGGCGGAATGAAACATGGTGGAGAAAAGGCTAAAGATTTTAATAAAACTATGAAAAATCTGATGACTTATTTAAAGCCATATAGAGTAATGATATTTATTGTAATTATCTTTGCGATTGGTTCAGCTGCTTT
>CAKVNP010000041.1 GCA_934777095.1 uncultured Clostridium sp.
GGTATGATTATTTCTCACTTTAAGACTAAGAATAGAAATATATTTGTCTATCTGCATATTGGCTTATCACTGCTTACTTTATTATGCATTGTATTTCATATAATAGAAAATGTCCTGTTGGGATAAAGTATAAATAATGTTACTAAAAGAGTTAAGGAAAGCCTTAACTCTTTTATATTGTATTAGTTTATTTATTTGTTTAATTATGATTATAATATAGCTAGAAAAAATATTAAAAATAGTGTAAAATTTAGCTGGGGTTTATTGTTATATTTTGTTAAGTGAAGGAGGAATAATGAGAAAAATAAATAACAAAACATTATTAAGCAAAATACTTGTATTTTTATTGTTAATTAATATATTCCCAGTAAATAGTTATTTTGCTTATGCTGAAGATGATGAAACGTTACTTGAAGAGGTTATGCAGGAAACAGTTACTTGGACTAATCCTTTATATGAAGATCTACATATAAATATTAACCAGCTGTATACTTCTAATAATGAAAGTAGGGCAGCAGCAGTAACTTTTTCATCAAAAGAAAAAGCAGCTGAATATGTAAGAAACCAAATGGTTAAAAGATCGACAGTAATTTCTTTTAACATAAATGAACCATTTAATGTCGATTTAATAAATGAAATATTTAGCAAAGCTGTTGAGTATAATGATAAATATTCTTCTAGTGAAGGTGATTATCTGATGGCTCATTATAGTGGATATTCGGCAACAATCAGTGGCTGTTCAGGACAGATTTCAATTGTATATAATATGAATTATTTATCTACTGAAGAGGAAGAAGTGCGTGTAAATACTGAAGTGAAGAAAGTACTAGATAAACTTAATGTTTATAATGCTGATGATTACACTAAAATTAAGGCTGTCCATGATTATATCATGAATAATATACACTATGATTATTCATATTCTAAATACTCAGCATATAATGCGTTAATTGAAAAATCTGTAGTATGTCAAGGGTATTCATCATTAACGTATAAAATGCTTAAGGAATTAGGAGTAGGGGTAAGAATAATTACTGGTAAAGGAAATGGTGGTAATCACGCATGGAATATAGTTAGGATTAATGGAAAGTGGTATAACATTGATAATACTTGGGATTCAAACTACACAGATGCTTATGGATCACTTAGATATGACTGGTTTTTATTAAGTAATGGGGATTTTGTTAATCATACAAGAGATAGTAAATATAATACTTCTGCTTTTAACAGCAGCTATCCAATGTCAAATGAATCATTTGTTTTAGTACCCTTAACATCTATAGCTTTAAATAGAACAAGCTTAACTTTAGAAAAGGGGAAAGAAAATACATTAACTGTATCATTCATACCAAGTAATGCAACAAATCAAAAGGTTTCTTGGTCTAGTAATAATACAGCTGTTGCTACAGTAGATCGAAATGGTAAAGTAAAGGGAATCGCAAATGGTACAGCAGTTATAACAGCTACTTCTATGGATGGCAATAAGAAAGCAACATGTACAGTTACTGTAAAGACAGCAAGCGTTGCAGTTACGTCAGTAAGCTTGAATAAGACAAGCCTATCATTGCTAAAAGGAAAAGAAAGTACCCTGACTGCAACTATTAATCCAAGTAATGCAACAAACAAAGGTGTTACATGGACAAGCAATAATACAAAAGTTGCTACAGTAGATTCAAAAGGAAAAATTAAAGCAGTAGCAGCAGGTACAGCAACAATTACTGTGAAAACTAAAGATGGAAGTAAAACTTCATCTTGTAAAGTTACTGTAACAAATCCAGTAGCAGTTACTTCTGTAAAGTTAAATAAGACTAGTTTATCAATAGTAAAAGGCCAAGCAAGCACTCTAACTGCAACTATTAATCCGAGTAATGCAACAAATAAGAACGTCACATGGACAAGTAATAACACAAAAGTTGTTACGGTAGATGCAAATGGAAAAGTAAAAGCAATAGCAGCAGGTACAGCAACGATAACTGTGAAAACAAAAGATGGCAGCAAAACATCATCTTGTAAGGTAACAGTAAAAAATCCAGTAGCAGTTACTTCTGTTAAATTAAGCAAAACAAGCTTAACATTAGCAAAAGGCAAACAAACTGCCTTAACTGCAACAATAAACCCAAGCAACGCTACAAATAAGAATGTTACATGGACAAGCAGTAATACAAAAGTTGCTACTGTTGATTCAAAAGGAAATGTAAAAGCAGTTGCTAAAGGAACTGCTACAATAAAAGTAACTACCAAGGATGGAAATAAAACATCTACTTGTAAAGTTACTGTTAAATAAAATTTAATTATAAAAACTGTATCATTTAAAATGGTACAGTTTTTTATTGTAAATATATTTGGAAAATGTTGCTATATAGTATTTGTAATAACTATAATTAAACTATAGAAAAAATGATTAGTAATCTTGGGGAGGTATATGAGGATGGAGTATACTGTCAGTATGATTGATTTTTATGAACAATTATATGCTAAATATAGTGATTATTTAAGGCCAGATATAACGGATGTAATTATGATTCAGACGGATGAAGAGGTGTCGTTAGAAGTACATTATGAGGAAACAACAGAAGAGGGATTTGATAAAGTAACAATCACAAGAACAGATTTAGGATTTGTAGTTGAGGATACACCAGGAGAACCTTTTTTTAGATTGGACGAACCAATTGAAAAAAATGTTGTTAAATTCTTAAATGATTTTTCACCTTATTCTATTATCTGTACGACTGATTTGTTTACTAATGAAGCAGCACAAAAAATAAATAAGAAGTTTTGTATTTTTGGTGTTGATAAATAGATTTTTAATTATCTTAAATATAGGAGAATTATAAAATGAAAATTGTAATGTATAGCTATCGTGAAGATGAAATTGATTTTATTAATGAGTTTTCAAAAAAATACAATATTCAGATTCAATTGTGTAAAGAATCACCTAGCCTGGAAAATACATCACTTGCCAAAGATGCTTTATGTATAAGCATTATTACCACAAAAATGTCAAAAGAGTTAATTGGAAAATTTTATGATATGGGAGTTAGATATATTTCTACTAGAACCATTGGATATGATCATATAGATGTAGAGGGAGCAAAGGAAATCGGCATGGCTTTTGGCAATGTAAAATATTCTCCAAACAGTGTTGCAGAATATACTGTGATGATGATAATTATGGCTTTAAGAAACATGAATCTTATTTTAACAAGATATAATTCGCAGGATTATGCCTTAAATGGTATTAGGGGACAGGAGCTAGCTAAGCTGACAGTGGGCATAATAGGTACAGGTAATATTGGAACTAAGGTAATAAAGAAACTAAGTGGATTTGAAACAGATATTATTGCTTATGATTTATATGAAAATGATGAGGTAAAGAAATATGCCTCATATGTATCTTTAGAGGAATTGTACCGTAAAAGTGATGTTATATCTTTGCATCTGCCTGCTACAGACCAAAGCTTCCACATGATAGATAAAGCAGCTATAGAAACTATGAAGGATGGAGTAATTATCATAAATACAGCAAGAGGAAGTCTGATTAATACCTCTGAATTAATTTCAGCATTAAAAAGTGGAAAGGTTAAAGGTGCAGCTTTAGATGTTATTGAAGGTGAAGAATTAATTTATTATCAGGATTTTAAGGGGGAAATTGTTGATAATAGCAATTTAGCTATACTACAATCATTTCCTAACGTAATACTTACTCCACATACAGCGTTTTATACTGATAAGGTTGTAAGTGATATGGTGGAGAATTCAATTATAAACTGTAAAGCGTTTATGGAAAAGTTTCATATAAAATAGAATAATTACTCAGATTTCAAAGATGTGGATATTAAGCAGACAATGAAAAGAGGATAATAGAAATGAAAATAGATGATAGTCTAAAAGAAGATATTTTAGCTGAGATTGGCAGTATTTTTAACTTAAAACAATGTGATGTGGGCAAGTTTAAAAAATTTAATTATCCTAGATTACTTAGAGTATTTAAATTTAGTACAGAGCAGTACAAGGGGGAAAATCTAGGGAATATTGCAATACTTAACGGCACCTCTTTATTAGGCATGTCAATATTTACAGCAGTTATTACACCTGAAAAAGGAATTGATTTACCACTATTAATAATAGCGAATAATTTCACTCCATAAGATTAAACTAAAAGTGAATATATATTATAACAGAGGAGAAAAAATGAAGAATAAAAGATTAATTGATGATTCTAAGATAAAGCTAAACAATACTTATTTAAATCTTCCAGAAATATTTTACTCTAGACAAAAGCCTAGTGAAGTTCCCTCTTCTGAAATAGTAATCTTAAATAATGATTTAGCAGAAGATCTTGGATTGGATTTAGCATTTCTGGAAAGCAAGACTGGTGCAGAATTCCTGAGTGGAAATAAAATCTTAAAAGATACACATCCTATAGCTCAGGCTTATGGAGGCCATCAGTTTGGATATTTTACTATGTTAGGTGATGGAAGAGCTGTCCTTTTAGGAGAATATACTGATAAGCTAGGCAGAATATATGATCTTACTTTAAAGGGCTCAGGACAAACGGTCTATTCTAGGGGAGGAGATGGCAAGGCTGCCTTAGGACCTATGCTTAGGGAATATATTATCAGCGAAGCAATGAAGGGATTAAATATACCAACAACAAGAGCTTTGTCAGTAGTATCTACTGGTGAATGGATTTACCGTGAAAGAGGAAGACAACAGGGTGCAGTCTTAGCACGTATCGCTAACAGCCATCTGAGAGTTGGCACATTCCAATTTGCTGCTAAATGGTGTACATTGGATGACCTTAAAGCATTAGCTGATTATGCCTTAAATAGGCATTATAGAGATATACCTGAGAATGTAAATCCTTATGAATATCTTTTAAAGGAGACAATTAAAAAGCAAGCATCTTTAATTGCAAAATGGCAGCTTGTAGGATTTATCCATGGGGTAATGAATACCGATAATATGGCTATTTCAGGTGAAAGTATTGATTATGGACCTTGTGCATTTATGGATACTTATGACCCTGATACAGTATTCAGTTCCATTGACAGGGAAGGCAGATATGCATACAAGAACCAGCCTGAAATGGCAGCTTGGAATCTTGCACGATTTGCTGAAACATTATTACCTCTTCTTAGTGATAACCATGAAGAAGCAGTTAAAATAGCACAGGAAGCCATTAATGAATTTGGAGCTGAATATCATTACTACTGGTATGCAGGGATGATAAAAAAGCTAGGATTGTTCACTGCTGAAGAAGATGATGAAGCTTTAATATCAGAATTATTAAAGCTAATGGAAAAATACAAAAGCGATTATACCAATACTTTTTTATATTTAACTTTAAATGATTTATCTAAAATAGATATTTTTGAAGAAGAAGAATTTAAAATATGGCATAAAAAATGGAGAGAAAGGCTTGCAAGGAAAGATCAAGACTTTAATGATTCAATAAAGCTTATGAAAGAAAATAATCCTACCGTTATACCTAGGAATCTATTAGTAGAAGATGCTTTAAACAATGCAGAGGAAAATAATGATTTATCAAAATTTATGCAGCTTTTAGAAGCTGTTAAAAACCCATTCAATTATGAAGATATTAAATGGCAATATACTGAACCACCTAAGCATACAGGATGTGCATTTAAAACATATTGTGGTACATAAATATTAATAAACGTTAATTATTGACAGCGAGGCGCTTATTAAATACAATAGAGTAAAAAGTTGGAATAAGCTTCCTTGCTGTGTTAATAGTAATAATTATATTGAAAGTGAGAAATAGTATGAGAGGACAAGCTAAAAAGAAAGTAGCAATGATTCTAACTATCGTAATATTTGTTATAGTCGCAATAGCAATTTATTTCAATATTCCTTATTCAAGGCTAAGAAATGAATTTAAAAAGTATATGGATTTGTGCCATGAAGAGTCTTATAAGGCAGAAGAGCAAAAAATATTTGATTTAGAATCAATGCCAGAACCATTACAAAAATTTTATCAGTTTACAGGGCTGGATAAGGAAATGTATTCTTATCATGTAGGATTTTATTTTAAGGAGGCAGATTTCTTAAATAGTACAAGCAATAAGTACATGAAAATTAAATATGATGAACATATTTATGGCAAAGCACCAAGCCATTTAGCTTTTATTGATTCATCAATGTATGGCATACCTTTTCAGGGATTAGATTCATATGTAGATGGAGATGGTAGGATGCAAGGTGTAATAGCGAAAAATTTTACAATCTTTAATATCGATGGAGAAAGTATGGATAAATCTGCTTTAGTAACCTGGCTAGCTGAAACAATATTCATGCCTACAGAATTTTTAAGCGGAAGGATAAGCCTAGAGGAGATAGGAAATAATTCAATTAAGGCATCTATTGAAAACAAAGGAATAATTGTATCAGGTGTATTCCATTTTGATAATGAGGGAAGATTAATAAGTTTTGACACAGAGGATAGAGTTTATACTAAAAATGATGGTACAATGGAATATACAAGCTGGTCTGCTTATTTTGATGATTATCAGAAAAAAGGAGACTATATGCTGCCAGATAATTTAAAGGCTGTGTGGCATTTCGCAGATGCTGACCAGAAGTATTTTGATGGCCATAATATAAAATATACCTTTTATAAATAGCTGTTGCATTTTGCAATGGCTTTTTTTGTGTACTTTTTTATGAACAATAATCAAATTTACTGTTAATTCATATATTGCTACAAAGGATAAAAATCTTCTAAAGAGAATAATAAGTTAATATTAAATTAATAGAAAGGGAGTTTATATGGACGAAAGTATATCGATTATTTTAATTCTAGTGGTATTGATTATTTTATCTGCTTATTTCTCTGCAACTGAAACCTCATTTTCATCATTAAATAAAATAAAAATGATAAACTTATCTAGAAAAGGCAATAAGAAAGCAAAGCTTACACTTAAACTATCTGATAAATATGATGAAATAATTTCAACGATTTTGATTGGTAATAATATTGTAAACATAGCAGCAGCCTCTTTGGCTACAGTATTATTCACCAGCATCTGGGGAGAAGCTGGAGTTACTATTTCTACTATTGTAATGACAATTGTGGTTTTGATTTTTGGTGAAGTATCTCCAAAGAGCCTGGCCAAGGATATTCCTGAAAGTTTTGCTATGTTTTCATCGCCTATTTTAAGCTTCTTCTGTATATTATTAAAACCGCTTAATTTCTTGTTCTGTCAATGGAAAAAGCTTTTAAGCAGGATCTTTAAAATTAAAAATGATAACAGCATTACCGGAGAGGAGATACTTACTATCGTAAAAGAAGCTCAAAACATGGGCGGCATAAATTATCAGGAAGGTGAACTTATAAGAAGCGCCATAGAATTTAATGACCAAAATGTAATTGATGTATTTACTCCTAGAGTAGACGTTGTTGCAGTAGAAGATACCACTTCTAAAGAGGAGCTGATAGATTTATTTACTAAGACGGGCTATTCAAGAATTCCTGTTTATCATGGGAATATTGATAATATTATTGGCATTATCAATGAAAAGGATTTTTTTTATTTGGTTATGAACAATTCTTTGGAAGAGGTAAAAACAATTATTAAAAGTATAGCTTTTATTCCGCCAACAATGAAGATATCAAAGCTTCTTAGACTTTTACAAAATAGTAAATCACATATGGCAGTTATTATAGATGAATATGGAGGAACTATGGGGATTGTAACTTTAGAAGATGTATTAGAAGAATTAGTAGGTGAAATATGGGATGAGCATGATGAAATAGTTAACGAAATTCAAAAGGTGGATGAAAATGAATATTTAGTAACAGGCAGTGCCAAAGTAGAAAAGTTATTTGAAGAACTTAAAATAAATCAAGAGGTAGAAATGATTTCAGTTAATGGATGGGTTACAAAAGAATTAGGGCGCATACCAGTAGAAGGCGATAAATTTAAATATAAAGATTATTTAATTTTAGTGGTGAAGGTTAACAGAAGAAGAGTCTTACAAATAAAAATAGTCAAAGAATAAATAATAGCTTAAGAAATGAAAGGAACATCTATTTATGTCTAATATAAAGCATAGGGAGTTAATAGATAAAATGACTTTGGAAGAAAAAGTCTGTCTTTGTTCAGGAGCTAACTTCTGGGAAACTGAGAAAATTGAACAATATAATATACCAAGCCTGATGCTTAATGATGGGCCACATGGATTAAGAAAACAGGATGGGTCTGGAGATAATCTAGGTCTTACTGACAGTCTGCCAGCAACTTGTTTCCCAGCAGCATGTTCTTTAGGTTCATCATGGAATACTGAGCTGATAAGTAAAGTTTCAAAGGCTATCGGAGAAGAGGCTTTAGAATATGGAACTGATGTGGTATTAGGACCAGGTGTAAATATAAAAAGGAATCCTTTATGTGGACGTAATTTTGAATATTTCAGTGAAGATCCTTATTTATCAGGGAAGCTTGCAGCAGCATGGATTAAAGGAATAGAGGGAGTAGGCATTAGCTCATGCTTAAAACATTTTGCCTGCAATAATCAGGAAACGGAAAGATATCTTTCAAACAGCATAGTTGATGTACGAGCCTTAAGGGAAATTTATCTAATGCCTTTTGAAATTGCAGTTAAAGAGGGAAATCCCTCTTCTATAATGTGTTCTTATAATAAGATTAATGGAGTTTATGCTAGTGATAATACAGAACTATTTAGGAATATTCTAAGAAATCAATGGGGTTACCAAGGACTAGCTATTACTGACTGGGGAAGTTTAAATGATAAAGGTGAAGCATTTAAAGCTGGCGTAGATTTAGAAATGCCCTGGAGCGGCAAGTTATTTGATAAAGATGTAATAAAAATGGTGCAAAATGGTGAGCTATCTGAAGAATATATAAATGAATCAGTTGATAGGCTTTTAACCCTTGCTGATAAACAAGTGGCAAGCAGGAAAAAAGGCTTTAAATTTAATAGAGAAGATCACTATTTATTAGCAAAGGAAGCAGCCATTGAAGGTGCAGTGCTTTTGAAAAATGAAGATGGGATACTTCCTCTAGATGAAAATAAGTCTATTGCAATAATAGGTGCTTTAGCCAGCAGAGTCAGATATCAAGGAGCCGGTTCCTCACATATAAATCCTATTAAAGTAACTAACATATTAAAAGGGTTTAATTTAAAAAATATAAAATATGATTATTATCCAGCTTATGAGATAAATGGAAAAGAAAATGATGAGTATTTAAACAATGCTATAAAAGCTGCAGCACAGCATGATATTGCTTTAGTAGTAATAGGTCTTCCTGAAGAGTATGAATCAGAAGGGTACGATAGGAAGAATATGAAAATGCCTGCAAGCCATCTTAAGCTTATAGAAGAGGTTTATCAGGTTAATGAGAATATAGTGGTGATTCTCTTAGGTGGTTCACCTATAGAAATGCCATGGATTTCTTCATGCAAAGCACTTTTGAATATGTACTTAGCTGGTGAAGCTATCGGTGAAGCTGTAGCAGATATTGTTTTTGGAAAAGAGAATCCATCAGGGAAACTTGCAGAAACCTATCCAATAAAATATGAAGATACACCTTCGGCAGATACCTTTGGAATATCACCAAGACAGGCAGAATATCGGGAAAGTATTTATGTAGGATACCGCTATTATGATAAGGCTAAAGTTCCTGTAAGATTTCCCTTTGGTTTTGGCCTTAGCTATACAAGATTTAAATATTCTAATATCAGGCTTTCTAATAAGCGGATGGATAAAAATAATCTTCTTAATGTATCTTGTAAAATTAAAAATATCGGTAAAATGGCAGGTGCTGAGGTAATTCAGCTTTATGTTAAAAATAGGACAAAACAGAGGTTTAGAGCTGATAAAGAACTTAAGGGGTTTACCAAAGTGTTCTTAAAGCCAAGGGAAGAAAAAATTGTAGAATTTTTTCTAGATAGCAGGGCCTTTTCTTATTATAGTGCTGAAAATGAAAAATGGTGCGCATTAAATGGCAATTATGATATATTAATAGGTTCCTCAAGCCAGGATATAAGGCTTAATAAAACTATTTACCTAAAAAGTAAAGACATAGAGCTGAAAAATGATATACCTGAATGGTATATGCAGCCAGCTGGTTATCCTGCAAAGGATGACTTTGAAAAACTGCTAAAACAAAAAATACCTTCTTATCAATATCCACAGATGGGGAAATATAATTTATATTGCACCTTAAATGATATGAAAGAAAATTTAGTGGTTAGGATTGTAATTAACGTAATAAAAAAGTTTTTACTACTTAAATATAATGGAGATGAAAAAAATCAACAGTTTATTTTAGCATTTGAGAGCATTACCAACACACCAGTAAAAAGAGTGGCACAAGTTACAGGTGGGGAAATTCCTCTAAAAGTATTTATTAGAGCCATCGAACTTGCCAATCAAGGATAAAAAAAGCCTGCAATTATAGCTGCAGGCTTTTTTATAAAATTCTATTTAATGGTTAATATATTATTGTTAGCAAAATATATGAGGAGATGTTGCATATGAGATTTTTAGATTGGAAAATAGGCGGTATATTTTTAGGGGTAGTTTTTTTTATCGCAATACTATTAGTAAAGCCTATTGGAGTCTCCACTGAATTTTCTGTAGCAGGAGGGCTGATACAAAGTGTATTTGACAATAAACTTATCTATGAAGACAGCCAAAACACATCAGGATACGGCAGCAATAATAGATATTTTAATAAAAGTGGCGGAGAAATTGCTTCAGAAATTGCAGAACCGATTAATTACAGCAATGTATTTGTCCTTTTTATCATATTAGGAGGATTTATCTCTGCAGCTACTAAT
>CAKVNP010000042.1 GCA_934777095.1 uncultured Clostridium sp.
AGCCAGTTATTTTTTATCTTTTCATCATGCTTTAGCCATCTCTCACCAAATATATCCATTGGCTTATCAACATTAAAAGCTAGATGTAAATCAGATATTGCATATAATGCCATTATACGTTTCTCACCTTTCTTATAAAGAGCTATCTAATTCAGTAATATAAGCAATTATATGAGCTACAGCATCATAAACTTCCGTTGGTATAGAATCCCCTACATCAACATTGCATAACAAATCTGTTAATTCCTTATTATATACAACAGGGACATCATTATCCTCTGCTTTTTCCAATATTTTATCAGCTATAATTCCCATTCCTACAGCCGTAACAACTGGTGCAGAACTTCCACCTTCGTATGTTAATGCTGCAGCCTTTTTCCTACTCTGCACTATATTCCTCCTACTATCTTATACTTTAATATCTATCCCTGCAATATTATTTTCACCAAAAAATTCTCTGCAATTGTCAATTTCCGCATCTTCAATTTTCTTAGTAATCCTTATACTCGCCTTAAACCCTGATTCTGCTAAAATATCCTTGAATCTATCTTTAGATATTTCAAAAATCTTCATATATTTTTCTTCACACTTAATTTCTAAATTCATGTTTTTCTCATTAACCTCTAAAAAAGAATCTACCATACCTAATTTTATAGTCTTTACGCCAATTACAATCTTAAAATTTTTGCTATCAACATTTTTACTATCACTTCTATCATCCTTAATAATCAGCTTACATGGGTATTCATTATCATTATAATTTACCGGCATATCAAAATAATAATATTCATCAGAAATCTTATTATACACTTTTAAATCACTTATAGAGCTTTTCATCATACTAATTATTTCAGAAGTATTTTCCGATGACTTGATAATATTAATGATACTCTTTATATTTTCCTTAGCAGACTCACTCTTTTCACTAGCCGTCTTTACGATGCTTTCCTTTAAAAGATTAATTTTTTCTGCCATGGTAGCATTACTTTTTTGCTCAGTTACTCCATTAGCAATCGCCTTTGCAGCCTTACCAGCGATCTCTACATCCCTGCCTGTAATCTCTTTAATAATACTCTTTATAGTATCTGCTGTTAGATCCTTACCTTCAAGAGCTATTAATGCTTCAGTAATCTTTCCTGCTTCTTTAGATACTGATGATGGTTCAATTCCATTATCTTTTAATATATTTTCAATCTGCGCCTTCAACTGCTCAACCTTAGTAGAAGATACCTGTGTTCCCTCTGCCGAAGCCTTTTCCCCACCAGCAGTTTTTCCAATAATAACTGCATTATTCTGCTTGTAAGATTCAATTCCCTTTAATACTTCCAAGGTACTTAAACTATTCATGTTTAAATTACTTGATTCTTCTTTCCCCTCTAATAATCCTTTACCATTTCCGATATTTTTAAACGCCTCATTATGTAATTCCGTTTTATCATTTATCCCAGCCTGCTCTATATTATTAAAAAAGCTGCCTGTTTTATTTATGTTATCTGCTAAATTATTATTAGATATTGTAGTATTAGCTTCCTGAACAAATTTATTCTTTACTTCATTCAGCACTTCATTTATATTTGTATCACCTTTAAACAACTTATTAAAACTTTCCAAATTCTCTTTAGAAAAATCAATATTATTTTCTAAGAAAAATAATAGACTATCCTTACCCGCCTTAGAAAACGCCTCAAGAAATTCAGTAAGCCTTTCCACTACAGCCATTCCCTGCACGCTATTAGCTGGAATATCCCTGCTGCTTAAATAAGCTTCAATAAACTGCTTAATTTCATCCGGATTCCCACTTACTTTATTACTAAACTCCAGCATACTCTTAACCATTGAGATATTTTCCTTAGTCAAAGGAATATTATGCTTTAACATTTCTTTCAAAATAGGAGCATCCTCTTTCTTTATTCCATTCTGCTCCATAAACTTCATCAATTCATCATCAGGAGTCTCAACAGACGGTACCATAACCTCTTCTGTAACAATACTCATCTGTATTTGACTATCCACTACACCCTCAACCTTAAACTTCAACAATCCAGAATCAAGATTACTAACATCACCTTCAATTCTAGCATTCATTTCCGCACCATTAGTTAGTTTTATAGTAGCATTACCCGCTTCATCTATCTTAGAAATCCTGCCATACACATAACTTCCATTACCTAAATTAACATTATCCTTGCCACTAACATTCAACTTAGCATTCTGCCCATAAGTTAAACCCGAAATTCCACTCATGCTTTTCACTCCTTTTTTATATTCTATCTATTAATCAATGTATTTAAAATTCCTACTTTATAATATATGTATCGGCAAAAAATAACTGTTCTAAAGGTATTACAAACAAAATCACAAATCCATATCCCCAACACCCTACACACACTTGCTCCAGCAACATTCACTTAAAAAAGCATCGATACTAAGATAAAAAGGAAGTATACGAAAAAAATAGAGACCAATACTATCCAAGTACCAGCCTCTGCTTTTTTACTCTACTATTATTTTATTATAATTTTTCTTTCCACGTTTAACTAAAGCGCTTCCATCTTTAATATCTTCTGCAGTTAAAGTTCTTGCAACGTCAGTTACCTTTTCACCATTTAATGAAAGGCCTCCTTGTTGAATTAATCTTCTTCCTTCAGCTTTTGATGGCACTATTTTAGTTTCAGCTATAATATCTAAAAGAGTTGCTCCTAATCTATCGCTTGCAATTGTTACAGATGGAACATTGCTCATATCAACTCCACCGGCAAATAATGCTTCTGCTGCTGATTTAGCTTTGTTAGCTTCCTCTTCACCATGAACAAGTTTAGTTACTTCATAAGCTAAAATAGTCTTAGCCTTGTTTATTTCAGCACCTTCTAAGCTACCAAGTCTTCTTACTTCGTCCATTGGTAAGAATGTTAATAATGCTAAGCATTTTTCAACATCTGCATCATCAACGTTTCTCCAGTATTGGAAGAATTCAAATGGTGATGTTTTGTTAGGATCTAACCATAATGCTCCACCAACTGTTTTACCCATTTTTTGACCTTGGCTGTTAGTTAATAATGTACAAGTCATAGCCATAGCTTGACCTTGTGCTTTTCTTCTAACTAATTCAACACCAGCAATCATGTTTGACCATTGGTCATCTCCACCAAGCTCCATTTTACAGTTGTACTTTTGATTTAATACATAGAAATCATAACCTTGCATTAGCATATAGTTAAATTCTAAGAATGAAAGACCTTTTTCTAATCTTTGCTTGAAGCATTCTGCAGTAAGCATTCTATTTACAGAGAAATGAACTCCTACTTCTCTTAAGAAATCAACATAGTTTAAGTTTAATAACCAGTCAGCGTTATTTACTAAGATAGCTTTATCATCTGAGAAATCAATAAACTTTTCCATTTGTTTCTTGATGCAAGATACATTATGTTCAATCTGCTCTTTTGTAAGCATTGTTCTCATATCTGTCTTTCCTGATGGATCTCCTACCATTGCAGTTCCACCACCAAGTAAAGCTATTGGTCTATGTCCTGCCTTTTGCATGTGTGCCATGAACATCATAGCTATAAAGTGTCCAACGTGTAAGCTGTCAGCTGTTGGGTCAAATCCTATATAAAAAGTTATTTTCTCCTTTTCTAACAATTCTCTTGTTTCATCTTCATGAGTGAATTGTTTTATGTAGCCACGCTCTAATAACTCATCTAAAACATTAGCCATTTTTCTACCTCCTACGACTTGTAAATACTATATACAGTATATCTTATAATAGTGTTTCTTATCAAGGAAATGTTCATCTAAGAATTAAATTTCCCCTGTAAAAAAACTATTACATAAATAGCTTTTGCTATTTACATAATAGTTCTTTAAAAGACTTTAATCTAGATAATTATTCATTTCTATGCTCGCAATTTTACCTGTTTCTTTATCCACAACTATCTCTATTCTATGTTCATATGTTTCTCCATAAGTATAGTACACATATGAAGTAGAATCTTACTTTTGGCAGTCTACATCTTTATAAGCTTTTTCAAGATCATACCCTGTTGAATTTAAGCTTATATTTTTAGGTAAAAGTATATCAATAGTTCCTGAATCAGCAGAAGTTACTAAAGAAGTTACATAGCAGTTGTTAAGTGCTGTTTCCTGAGAAGATGGATTATAAACATTAGCTTCAAAAGTAACATTTTCTTTTCTTAAATTAATGCCATTAATCAAAGTATCCTTTGCAGCTACTGTATTATTATCTGAGCTAGCAATTACCCAGCCATTATTTAAAAATTCGCTTATTGGTGCTGGCAAAGTATACATATCCCCACCCAACTTCACATTAAAACTAAATAAATCATCTGTAAGCTCAGTAGGTGCAGAATAGCTTGGCATATCTTCCGGCATTTCTGCTGTTGCTGAATCATTTGATTCTGTTGAGGCCGTATTGCCAGTATCAGTTAAATTTTCTAAATCGATTCCACATACCTTGTCTGTTTTATTATCTATAGTAATCTTTGCTTCTACATAAATATCAGTTGAATAAGTATAGTCATCTGTAGAGTCCCCCTCATAACTTTCCGTTGGTTCTCCAAAAGCTGCTTTTACTTCATCCCTAGTACTACCTACTTTTATTCCTTTTGCAATGCTAAAGTCAGCATGCTTATCCTCTAAATATTCATCAATACTGATTTCACCTATACTGCATTGATCTAATGTAACCTCATTTTTACTAAAATTAATAAAGCCAGTTGATAAAGAAATACCATCTTTAGTAATATAGATCCCTATACTATATTGATTAGGTGCCAGCTTAAAATCTTCAGTATAATCTTCTATTTCCCAGCCATTATCCTGTAATTCCTTAAACTCACAAGGAAGAGTATATACTTTCCCATCTAATGATAATTGGAAACTATATAAATCATCTGATAGTCCCTCTACTGTTTCTGCCTTTTCAATATCTTTATTCCTATCTTTATTTTCATCTGCCTGCTCCTTTTTATCTTCAGCTATTTCAGACTTCTCTTGCTGCTTATCGTTTTGATTGCCTTGCTCTTCTTTATTGCTGCCCTTACCACAACCAGTTAAGATAACAGTTACTGCTATTAATAGTACTAATATTTTTTTCAACATATATACATCCAATTAATTTACTCAATAATTATTTTATCACCATTCCCATTTTATGGAGATATTTTCTTTTTTAAATAAAAAAGCTTTCAAGATTAATTTACTAATCTACGAAAGCTTTATAGTTTAAACTAAAATAATTATATTCCTAAGAATATTGCTCCTATTAATATGAAGATAATTCCGGAAATCTTAATCTTAGTTATTTTTTCTTTTAAGAATAGGTATGAAATTATCATTGACCAGATATAAGTAATTGAAGTTAATGGCAGTGTTACCGAATAAGGAAGATATCTTAAGACAATTATATTTAATATTGCTGATATTAAATATAAAAACCCACCTAAATATAAAAATGGACTTAAAATAATTCCCTTAATACCTTGATCATTGCCTGTACACTTTTTAAAGAAATATCCTCCAAAAGCTCCAACCATAGTCCCAATAATGAGCATTACATAAATTCCAATATTATTCATCTCCTACCCCCATTAAAGCAACACCTATCAGTATTGAAATAATACCAATCGTCTTTGGTATAGTTATTGCTTCTCCAAGCAGGAAAAATCCAATAAACAAAGCAAATACATAACTTATGCTCATCATTGGATGAAGTACTGAAAGACTGCCAAATTTAAAGGCGATTATCATTGAAACAGCACCTGTACCATAAAGGATAAATCCAATGATTAAAACTGCTAATCCCTTACTCTCCCATATCTTCCAGCAATATTGTCCCCAAGAAGTACATAATGCTGAAAATATCATCAAGATTATCCCTATTTTATTTTTCTTAAGGGATGCTGCTATTTTATCCATTGCTTTACTTCCCTTTCCTGCATTTTAAAATCATTTAAATATAACTCATAGCTTTTTGTATTATTTTTTGCAATAGTATCTAAGATAAATCCGCAGCCCAGAGAAAGTATTGATATCAATACTAGTCCTACTGCTAAAATAGCCGAAGGAACTTTACTTACCCAGGAAGTCTTTACAAATTCACTTACCACTGGGATTCCAACCAATAATCCTAAAGCTAATGATATCAATGAAGTTATTCCAAAGAACCCCATAGGTTTATAATCTTTAAATAGAGAAATTAACATTTTTAATACTCTGTATCCATCTTTAAAAGTACTTAACTTAGATACGCTTCCTTCTGGTCTATCCCTATATTCTATCGGTACTTCCTTTAAGACAAATTTCTTATCTAAAGCATGGATGCTCATTTCAGTTTCTATCTGGAATCCATTACTTAATACAGGCATCGTCTTAACAAAATATCTGTTAAATGCTCTGTAACCCGTCATTATATCGTTAATTTCATTTTTAAATAAAAGTCCAATTAAGCTTTGCACTAGCTTATTACCAAAGCCATGAAATGCTCTTTTATTTTCTTTGGCATATGTTCCATTTGATAATCTATCACCTATGACCATATCAGCCTCACCGTTTAATATAGGCTGGATTAATGATCTGACCTCATCAGCTGGATAGGTATCATCCCCATCTGCCATAATATATACATCTGCTTCAATCTCCCTGAACATAGACCTTACTACGTTTCCCTTACCTTGCCTTGGTTCTTTTACTACTATTGCTCCATGTTCCTTTGAAATTTTATATGTGTTATCCTTAGAATTATTGTCATACACATATATATCTGCATTTGGCAGCTCGCTCTTGAAATCATCAATAACCTTTCCAATTGTAAGTTCTTCATTATAGCATGGCAATAGCACCGCAATTTTAACTTCATTTATATCCATACTTTCTCTCCTAACATAACTAATATTCAACTTTATACACTCTATTTCCGTCTAAGCTGCTGTAATATAACTCTTTAAATTTCACCTTTCCTCCAATATATAGCTTATCCATTTCTTTTTTAGTCCAGATATAGTCAATTCCTAAAGCTGCTAATTCATCAATATTCATTTTTATTGTAAAGTCATCTGGATAATTTAAAATAAAGTCAGTTTTATTATCTACTAATTGAATATGCACATGTGCATACCTATTATATATATTACCATAATCATTATCAGTTTCCAACTTACTCCACAGAGATTTATCTGGATAAAAATGGGTGCCATTTATTGTTTTAGCACCATTAGCATAGATAAACTCTCCTTTGGTATCTAATCCCTCTGCAAGCCAGATAGCTTCCGGCTCATCCCTTTCAATATTCTGTATCGTCTGAGCGAGAGTCTTATTATAAATTGCTCCAACACCTCTTGCTACTGGATTTACTGTAGCCCCAGATAAAATTATTACTGCCATCATTGTTATACAGAATAGTTTTTTATATCTGCAGAGTGCTGTTAGGTTTAGTACTAAAAATAATAGTAATAGCATCATATAATATTTTCCACTTACATATCCTATATATTTTGATTTGTAAATTAGCATGCCATATACTACCACTGTTACTATGCTGATAACTATTCCTTTCCTTTTGCTGATAATTTCACTATCAAAAATAATTCCTAATGCCCAGATAGACAAAAGCATTGCTGTAAAATTAAAAATAGTAAGCATCCTAAAAGATGGTACATAGCTTAATAACGTTATCTTTGCCAGCCATTGTGGAGTCCCAATAAAACACCAAACAAGCTCCGTAATAGCTGCTAATAATAAAGCCACACCCATGGCCCTATCTTTTATGGACTTTTGGACAGCTGCCATAACAACAACTGCTGATCCAATAAAGAAATTAATAAATGAACTTACTTCGCAATTATTAAGATTATTTATACTTTTAAATGGAATAAATACATTAATCATATATTCACATAACCTTGCTAGTTCAATATCTCCTCCTGTACTAATCCTCTTTCCTGGATAAACTGTTCCAAAAACAGCTTTTATTGCATCCATTGAATTAATTGCAAAATGAGCAGTCATTGCAATGATTACCATTATTGTAACTGTAATAATGATATAATCGTTCTTAGCTAGTTTAGGTCTTTTAAAATAGCTAAAATAAATAATACTAATCATAATTAATATTATATATGCCATAGGCACCTGAAATGCTGGATATAAAATAAGTATAAAGCCTACGGCACTTAATGCCAGCATTGCTGCAAAAGCAATCTTAACCTTTAAGTTTTCTCTGTACTCAAAATACTTATAAAATGCTGTAATTATTGCTAAAGTATAAAAGACAACATCTCCTACATGCTGCATAAACCACCATTGTACTGCTGGTGAAAAAGCTATCCAGAAAGCTGATACAAAGGATAAAATCTTATTCTTTTTAGTTAATATCATGGCCACTTCAAAAGCTAAAAGTAATAGGGCAATGATTTTAAACCCCCAGTACCACGATAATCCATATTCCTTACCCCAAAGCAGAAATCCCCAGTTAAATGGCTTGGCCAAAATAGTAATATCCGCTACTGGTGCATTATATGCTAAAATCATATTTAGCCCACCGCTAATAATATTATTATTATATAATGGATAGAAGCTTTCACTTTCTGCCTGTGCAAAATAATAAGGAGCTTGTACTAGCCATTCATCACTTCTAATAGCTCTATTTTCTCCTAATAATATACTTATTTCACTATTATCAATTTTTTCACTTGCATATGTATCCCACATCCCAATAGAACTTCCATGGAGCTTTAATCCTAATACTAAAACAAAAACTATTATTGCTATAATAAATCTATAATTAATTATTTTATTAAGTACCTTGGTAATACCTTCTTTATTATTCATTGTTTTCCTCCCCCCTGTAGCCATTTCTAATTATATATCCTTGTAAATTTTTTGTAAAATCTTCGAACAAAAAAGAGAAGCTATAATTTAAGCTTCTCTTTACTTCTATATTTAATTTTAATTATTTTCAACCCTAAGCAACGTACTCTCTAATACACTCTGGAACCTCTTCACTAACGTCCATATTTACATTAATATATAGATTAATTCCATATCTATCTATTAATCTTGCCATCTTTTTAAATAAATCAGTAGATTCTCTCATTGTGCACTTAACTATATTAGACAAACCATCAATATAAATATTTTCAATATCAAAATTTGAAGATATTATGCCGCATAACATACCGTAAAAACTTTCGCATCCATTAATGTTGAATTCATTAGTCTCAACAAACCTTATTCTCCTATTTAGCTGTAACATTGGCCTTGAATCATCATCAATATATACTGAATCGCCTTTTGCAATTGCCTGTTGGTGGTTAGCTAATTCTATTAGCCTTTTAGTTTTTCCAGAACCTCTCCTTGCACAAAAAACTTGAATCATTGGAACCACTCCTTTATATATTTATTTTAAATAGATGTATTATACATCTTAATTGTTGACTTAATTAAATATTTTTAATACTTTTATCTCACTACTTTCTTTAAACATATTTTTCTCATTTTATGTTTTATTATTCATAATAATAAACTTTCCCATAAGTTTAATATTTAGCCAACATATATTTAAAATAGTGATCCATATATGATAACGTTATCTTGCAAACTATTATTGAATCTCCTATTATATATTTTCTTCTACTATATAGTATTCAACAAAACCAAAAATGTTCCTACTAAAAAAATATATTTCTCTTAATTCACCAAATAAAAAAATGGACATAAATCTCTCAAATTCTCCCTAAAAAAATATAAAAGAAATATATCCACTTTTGCATATTTTATTATTCTATTAATGCTATAACCTTATTCTTTCCTTCTGCCTTTGCCTTATATAGCATCCTATCTGCCTTATTTATTACTTCACCAATACTGATATGCTGACTGCTGCTAAATGCTATTCCAATACTGGTAGTAGCATTAAACGAATTGCCATCCTTTTCTATTATATTATTCATGATTTCTTTTCTTATGCTATCAATTTTATCATATACATTACTATAATTACTGACATCATCTATATATATGATAAGTTCTTCCCCACCATATCTTCCTACAATATCATCCTTGCTTAGATTACTTTTAATAAGATTACATGTCCTTATTAATACTTCATCACCAAACTGATGACCGAATCTATCATTTATTGCTTTAAAATTATCAAAGTCTACCATTGCTATAGCATACTCATCTTTATTTTTTATCTTCTTCTCCAATATGCTATAAAAAGTTCTTCTATTATAAATTTCCATCAACGAATCCATCTGCGCTGCCACTTCAAGTTTCCTATATAATGCTGCATTTTCAATAGCAATTGCTACTTGATTTGCGATAGTATTAATAAATAATTTATGCTCCTCTGTGAAATATCCATAATGAGTATGTTCTACAACTATATATCCTATAAGCCTATCCCCTAACTGTATAGGTATACCCATTTTTGCTCTTATTGCAAGATCCTCTTCACTCTCTTGACCAGCATCTATATTAATAATAGTTGCTTGTCTACATGTTAAAAGCTCTTTATTTTCTTCAGCTAAAAGATTAAAATTCCCTTCAATATTTGTAGCTTTAATTTTAAGTTTTCCCTCTTCCATTAAATAGATTGTAGAATATGTTACTCCCAATACTCCCATTATCATATCGTTTAT
>CAKVNP010000043.1 GCA_934777095.1 uncultured Clostridium sp.
AGAACCATGATGTCCCAGCTTTAGAACGTCAGCTTCTAAATTTG
Organism: uncultured Clostridium sp.; assembly: GCA_934777095.1. GTDB lineage: Bacteria > Bacillota > Clostridia > Clostridiales > Clostridiaceae > Clostridium. The sequence continues at coordinate 45 of CAKVNP010000043.1, forward strand.
TTGGATATTTTGCCACAACTTCCTGCTCAGCATGAGCTTCTGCATCTCCAGAGAAGATAAAGCTTGTATCTCCATAAACAAACTTCATTATTGGTGAATAGTCATTAAACTCTGTATAAGATTCATACATTGGCGAATATACATCTACATAAGCACCTTCCCCTAAATCAAAATGCATTCCTTCTTTTATAACATTAATTGATATTCCTTCATCGGCTACAGCCTGTACCATCTTTTCAAAAGTAATTGTAGTATGACTTAGCTTTGGCATATAAAATGATTCTACATCATAATTTTCAAATATAGCTGTCATACCTCCAATATGATCTTCATGCGGATGTGTCGCCACTATCATTTCAAAATCATCTATATTGTAATTAGCAAGCTGCTGTAATAATTCTTCAGAACTACTCCTTGGCCCTGCATCTATTAATATATCCTGATCATTAACCTTAATATATATAGAATCTCCTTGTCCTACATCTAAATAATGAATCTCCATATTACCATTAACTGAAACACTGGATGGTTTAATAGATTCAGGTAAAAAATCTCCACCAAATTCAATTACTGCACCTGCAATTATAAAGATAATAATTATCAATAATTGAGCTTTTTTATTACCTTTATTCTCTTTCATATTTTTTTTAAATTCACTATTAAGCTGTTTTCTTAATTTCTTCTTTTGCATTATTATCTCCTTCCTAATCGAACATATATTCTTATATTATAATTTTGATTTTATTTTCTTTCAATAACCTGCTAATAATTATATCTTTAAAATTATCTGTTAATACTTTAATATATTGTAATTTAATGTTATTCTTTAATTATGTAATTTTGGATTATTAGGTGGTGACAAAATTGAAAAAAAAATATGATGCTTTAACTATTACTACATATTTAATACCAATAATCTTTGTTATTGCTATTTTATCAATAATTTATTATGTTAAAGGTTTCTTTCCTTTTGGTCATAACAGCATAGCCTGGGGGGATATGTATGAGCAGACTATATTTTATTATTATAAACTTTATGATATTCTTCATGGAAATGGCAGTGTATTTTATGACTTTTCCACTGCAATGGGTAATAATTTCTGGGGTATAGCTACTTATTATATATTTAGTCCTTTTTCTTTATTGGTAGTTTTATTTCCTCGGAAACTAATTCCTGAATTTATTAATATACTTCTGATGGTAAAGCTTTGTGCTATCTGCATTTCATCAGTATATTTCTTTAGAAGAACCTTTGCTAATCTATCTAGAAAATATATTGTATTCTTTACTATCTGCTATGTATTTTGCGGCTATACTTTCATCATGTATCAAACAATACAATTTTTAGATTTCTTAATAATTTTTCCTTTATTACTTTTATCTTTAAGAAGGCTCTATGATAAAGGAGATTTAATACCTTTTATGGCTATGCTTACTCTTGCTATTGCTATAAACTTCTATATTGCATTTATGATACTGGTATTTACATTTTTCACTTCGCTTATTTACTTATATTTATATATTGATAAAAGGCTTATTCCTGATAGGATATCTAAGCTTTGCTTTTCAGCTGTAGTATGTATTTTAATTACTATGCCTATTACGCTGCCTACAGTAATTGAAATATTTAAATCTAACAGAGTCCCTACATCACTTGCAAAGATTTTATCGTCATCCTATTCATATACCTTAGATAAAATATCATTTTTCTTTTTAAGCGCAGTGATATTTCCTTTTATCCTACTGCTTTTAACTAAATTTAAGGAAAATAGAAGGTTTATATATTTATCTTTTAGTACGTTTTTTTTAACAATGATTCAAATAGTAGTAGACCAGATAAATCTCTTATGGCAACTTGGGTCCTATTCAGCTTTTCCTCTTAGGTTTGGCTTTATCCCTACATTTATGCTGATAATTTCAGCAGCATATTATGTTAATAAATATGAAAGCTCAAATAAACATAATTTAAATATAATTTTTGCAATTCCTATAGTCGGTACTTTTATTGGCGCTACTATCTACGTAATACTAAACTATTATGATGTAATTCAAGGTGCTATTTCTACACTTACCTTACATTCTAATAAAAAAGTTTTCGTAATATTATTCTTGTTATTTATAGTTTATTTCTGCTGTTACTTTATTTCGATAAAACTATTTAATAAAAAATATCTTATTTATCTATTAAGCCTTTTGTTATCAATACAGATATTATTTAATGGATTTATCTATATTGGCATTGACAGCTTAACACCTACGATAACTAGTGAATTTAACGAGCTTGATAATTTAGCTGATTCTGGTTTAGCAAGCAATAATTTTTATCGTGTTAAAGATTTATATAAGGTCTACACTTCAAACATGACCTGGATTACTGGTACATTAGGGATGTCCCAATTTACGTCTTTAACTAATAAAAATCATATGGAAACTTTAAAACGACTTGGCTATAGTTCAATTTGGATGAGAGTATCTGATATTGGAGGAACTATTTTTACTGACAGTCTTTTTAATATAAAGTATTTATTAAGTGATAAACTTATAAACAATAACTATTATACATTGGTAGATACTTCAGGAAAAATTAATATATATGAAAATAATTACTATATTCCTAACGGTATTATTACTTCAAGGAATATATCATATACAGATATAGGTAAATCAACTTCTGTGTTTGATGCTTATAATATGATTTATAGAGCCCTATCTGCTGATTCTGAAAATCTATTTACTGAACATAGGGAATTTTCATCTTCTAATCTTGAAATTTATAATGAAGATGGATTAGATTATTATAAGATAAAAGATAGCAGCAAACCTGCTTATGTAGATATTTCCTTAGATATCGACAGCAATAAAGAACTCTATTTAAATATGTTAAAAAGTGTTTCTAATGAAGAAAATCTAGATATATTAAATTCTGTAAAAGTATTTATCAATGATGAAAAATTTGATTCTTCACTTTCAAATTCACTTTATGATTTTGATACTTCTTCTTTTCCTTCAACTTTTAATAATGGCTTATTGGATTTAGGAAGCTATGAAAATGAAATAGTGTGGATCAGACTGGAAGTGCTTAAAAATTTTTCAGCATCCCAAATGTCTATTGGTTCTATGGATGTAAATAAGTTTATTTCCTTTGCAGAAGAAAATAAGATAAATGCTTCTAATATACAGATTTCAGAAAATTATTTAACTGGTGAAGTTGTAGCTAGTGATTATAATTCCATGTTATTTTTATCTATTCCTTATGATGATGGCTGGACTTGTACAATAAATGGTGATAGCCAGCCAATAGTCAAAGTGTTTGATAATTTCATTGGGATTCCTTTAAATGAAGGAGTAAATACTATTTTACTTAGATTTTATCCTGAAGGTTTTAAATTTGGTGCAGTTATTTGTCTGCTTACTGCAATATCTTTAATCTTCGTCTATGTGGTATATGTTAAAGAAAATAAATTTATTTCATATAAGGTAAAAATGTTAATTAACAACTGCTATTCATTCTTATATATTATTATGCTGGTTTTAATTTATCTAGTTCCTTTAATCATATATGTATTATTAATATTTAATCCTGCATCATAAAAAGATAGGCCGTACTAATTTATCCTAGTACAGCCTATCTTTTATTTAGCCTTTAAATAATTATTAATTTCATTTACTTCAATAAATATTTCTTTTATATTTTCTAATACTATTTTATCTAATAAGTCATTATGCTTATAAATAGCTGAATTAATTGATTTTAGGAAGTTATCCATATTTCTGTAGTCAGACTTTACTAAAGTTCCAACTTCCTCTATCAAATCCGCTGAGTGGTTTGCATTATTTCTAAAACCAATATATAGTTCATAAATATTTAAAGTAAGAAGTTTATTCTTATTAACATAACTTATTAATTCTTTTCCTATTAACTTATTATTATCTGCAATTTTTCCTTCAAGGGAGGAAATAAAAATAAATATCTTACTTATTTCCTGACTTTCCTCACCATCTTTAGCAAATCTATATACCTTCTGCAACATATTCCTTATCGAATCTATATATAATGTTTCCAATTCATTTGTATAGTCTTCTATATCATAACGAAGCATAAATTTATTAATTAAAATAGCTAGTATTGCCCCTATAATAACAAAGAAAATTCTATCAAAAGATAATAGCTCTACATTTCCTAAAACTGCTGCAGTACCTAAGGCTGAAATAGTATTAATTATTGTCATATATCTATATGCCATTAGGAAATTATTAATATATCCTATTAATAATATTATTATAGTTCTTGCTGTAACATCTTTAACTACGCTAAAGATAATTATTACAGACATAACTCCAATAATCGTTGCAAATAACTTATCTTTAGTTTTAATAATTGATGCTTCATATATTGGCACTACTAATGCCGCTACGGTAAATACCATCCATTTTCCATATGAAAGATTAAATAAAGTAACTATGAATACTGCTAAAGAAATACCAAAAGCAGATCTAATTACATAAGAAAATCTAATTGAATTAACAGTAAATTTATCAGTTAAATATTCCTTAGGAATTTGGTATTTAGGCATTTTTCCTTCTTTTTCTCCTAAGGTAATTAAATCAGCAATAGCATCCTTTATTATTTTTAATGAATTTATTATTTCAAGATAATCTATATATTTATCATTATAATTATTTATTATTAAAGTAAGCTGGTCTTCCACTTTTGAGATATTTGCCTTATTATTTATTGCATCTTTAAGGCTTTCTGTAAACTCCAATATTTCTTTTAATATTTTTTCATCATTATTATCTATCTTTGCTAATGATAGCCAGAGTTTTTCTAGCCCAGTAATTAAAAATAGCTTTCTTTCACCAGCTTCAGTTATATAAAATTTATCTATCCTTTTGGTATAAATCATTCCTCTAAAGCTAGCAATATATTTTTGTACCTGTAAATCAAGATCATCACTTTCATTATTCAACTTATGATTTATTTTAACTGTTACCTTATCTAAGATAGATAGGATAACTTTATTACTTTTTTTATTTCCGTTGCCTTTATTCAATAAAAATTGCACAATAAAAATCATTAATGGTGCAACTAACAATGATACTAATCTTATTGGAAGCCTATCTATTGTTATCGGGCTAAATAAAATAAAGTCATATTGTAAGATAAAAGGTAGATACAATGGATTTTTCATACTAAAATATAGTAAATAATTTATTATAAATACGACAATAAAGTTTATTGGTAATCCAATCCAAGCATTCTTCATAGCTATAAAAGATGCTATCCCCATCCCCACATTTAATAGAATTAATTTAAACGTACTTTTAAATAAAGTATCCGATAAATCAACACCTAAAAACATCAATAATGCAGTAATTGTCATAGCTCCTATCAATGTATTTTCAGTTCCAAAAATAGTTTTAAAGCCGACTACAAAACCAATTATAAAAATAAACAATATAGTTTTTGATATTATTGTGGACATAGTAATTTTATTCTTATTGTCCATACTACCTTCTCCTTTGTTTTATAAATTAATTTTATAAGTATTTCTCGATAGCATCTTTTAAGCTTTCTTTATTAGTAAACCCTACAATAGTTTCTACTTTGTTTGACTTTCTAAATACTAAGACAGTTGGTATAGTTCTAACCTTAAATCTATCAGCAATGTCTCTTCTTTCTGCCACATCAACTTTTAGAAACTTTGCCTTTCCTTCCATTTCTAAAGCAAGCTCTTCAAAAATTGGTGCTAGCATTTTGCATGGATTGCACCAGTCAGCATAAAAATCTACTACAACTACCCCATCCTTTATTTCTAAATTAAAATCCTCTTCTGTTATTATCTTTACCATTTCCCATTCTCCTTATCATTTGAATATTTAGTTATTAATGAAACTAAATCCTTTAATACTTATAATATACTATTTTTCTATTTTTAATCTATAAATTTTTAATTAGGTTTACCATTTCTATAGCACTTACTGCTACATCAAAACCTTTATTGCCAGCCTTTGTTCCGGCTCTTTCTATCGCTTGTTCTATATTATCTGTAGTAAGAACCCCAAACATAACTGGAATACCGCTATTTAATGAAACCATGGCAATTCCTTTTGATACTTCAGCACATACATAGTCATAATGTGATGTTGCTCCTTTAATTACTGCCCCCAAACATAATATAGCATCGTACTTCCCACTCTCAGCCATTTTTTGTGCTACTAAAGGAATTTCAAATGCACCTGGAACCCAGGCAAGTTCTATATCATCACTATTTACTCCATGCCTTAACAATGCATCTTCAGCTCCTCCAATAAGCTTTGAAACAATAAACTCATTAAATCTTGCAGCAACTATCCCTATCTTTAAACCTTCTGATACTAATTTTCCTTCTAATACTTTCATAATAAACTCTCCCCTTTTTTATTAATAATTAACCATATGATTCATTTTTTCTTGCTTTGTTTTCAAATAAAACTCATCATCTGGATTTGCTTCTATTTGAATTGGTGCTCTTTCGACTATTTCAATCCCGTAATTTTCTAAACCTTCTATTTTACTAGGGTTATTAGTCATTAATCTTAATTTATCTACACCTAAATTCTGAAGAATCTGCACGCCAACTGTATAATCTCTCATATCAGCTGGAAAACCAAGCATTAAATTAGCTTCAACAGTATCATATCCCTTATCTTGAAGTGCATATGCCTTAATTTTATTAATCAATCCTATTCCTCTTCCTTCTTGTCTTAAATATACTAAAACTCCGCGGCCCTCTTCTGCTATACGTTTCATTGCTGCATCATATTGTTCTCCACAGTCACATCTTCTTGAACCTAATGCATCACCTGTGAGACATTCGGAATGTACTCTTGTAAGTACTGGTTTTCCATCATCTACTTTCCCTTTAACAAGTGCTATATGATGCTCCCCATTAAGCTTATTAATGAAGCCATACATCATAAAATCTCCATACCTTGTTGGCATTTTTGCCTCAGCAACTCTTTCAATTATTTTCTCATTTACCTTTTTATATCGAACTAAACTCTCTACAGTAATTATCTTTAAGCCATGCTTTTTTGCCATTTGCATTAACTCTGGTACCCTTGCCATATGTCCATCTTCTTTCATTATTTCACAAATAACTCCTGCTCCATTTAAGCCTGCTAATTTTGCTAAATCAACAGCTGCTTCTGTATGCCCTTTCCTTTCTAAAACTCCATTTTTCTTAGCTGCCAAAGGAAAAATATGACCTGGCCTTCTAAAATCATCTGACCTACTTTCTTGTGATACAAGCTTTGAAATAGTTAATGCTCTTTCAAATGCAGATATACCTGTATCGGTATATTTATAATCCACTGAAACAGTAAAAGCAGTTTCATGATTATCAGTATTATTTTTTACCATAGAGTTAATTCTTAATTTCTTTAATATTTCTTCTTCTACTGGTGTACAAATAAGCCCTCTTCCAAAGGTAGCCATAAAATTTATTGCTTCTCCTGTAACCTTATCTGCTGCCATTACTAAATCGCCTTCATTTTCCCTATTTTCATCATCTACTACGATAATCATTTTCCCATTTCTTATATCTTCTACTGCCTCTTCAATAGAATTAAATTTAAACATAATATTCCCCCCATTACATAAAACCGTTGCTTCTTAATAAATTCATTGTTACTTTACTCTCTTCTTTTTTATTGCTTAATGATAATAATTTTTCAATATATTTTCCTATAACATCACATTCTAGATTTACTGTGTCCCCTAGCTTTTTCATTAATAAAATAGTTTCTTTTGAAGTATGAGGAATAATACATACCTTAAATTCATTATCATCAATATATGATACTGTTAAGCTTATTCCATCTATTGCAATAGAACCTTTTAAAACTATATATTTCAATATCTCTTGCTGTGATGCTATTGATATTTCTACTGAGTTATCAATCCTCTTTAATGATTTAATAGTTCCTATTCCATCAATATGTCCTGTAACAATATGCCCTCCTAATCTAGTATCTAAAGTTAACGCTCTCTCAAGATTAACCTTACTTCCAATAACTAATTTACCTAAATTACTTTTATCTAATGTTTCTGCCATTATATCTGCTTCAAATCCATTACTAAAAATATCTGTTACCGTAAGACATACCCCATTAGTGCATATACTGTCTCCTATTTTGGTTCCTTGAATAACCTTTTCTGCTTTAACTAATATTTTTGATGATTTTCTTCCCTTTGATATTTTATTTATAATGCCTATTTCCTCAACTATTCCTGTAAACATTTGGCTTCACCTCTTTTTACAGTTCCTTTTAAACATATGTCATCTTCAATCATAGATATCTGAATATTTTCTAACTTAAAAGTATCAATTAGCCTTTGCACTCCCTCGCCACCAATAGCACTTTTTGCATTTACTCCCCCAATAATTTTAGGAGCAATAAAAAAATTAATTTCATCTACGATGTTATCTTGCAGACTTGAAAAATTTAATTCTGCTCCTCCTTCTATTAGTACTGAATCAATATTTAAATCTGCCAATACTTTCATTAAATACTGAAGATCAACTTTCTCTTGTTTTACTGGGCAGACTAAAATCTCTATTCCCCTTGATTTTAATTTTAATAGTTTATTTTTATCAGCCCTTTCAGTGGTTGCTATAACAGTATTATATATATACTCATCATTTACTACATAAGCATCTAAGGGGATTCTAAGTCTTGTATCAACTATTATCCGCCTAGGGTTTTTACCACCTTCTATTCTGCATGTAAGCTGCGGATTATCTGCTATTATTGTATTTACACCTACCATTATTGCTGCATATTTATTTCTTAAGTTATGACCTGCAATTCTCGATTCTTTGGAGGTAATCCACTTGGATTCACCAGATGCTGTTGCTATCTTTCCATCTAGAGTCATTGCAGATTTTAAAATTACATAAGGCTTTTTTTCAACTATATATTTCAGGAAAACTTTATTTATTTCCCTACACTCCTTCTCCAATGTTCCCACCCTTACTTCTATTCCTGAATCAATAAGCTTTTTTATTCCCTTTCCTGCAACTAAGGGATTCGGGTCTAAAGCTCCTATAACTACTCTCTTTATTCCCTTTTCTATTATCATATCCACACAAGGCGGAGTTTTTCCATAATGAGAGCATGGCTCAAGTGTCACATATAAAACTGATCCCTTAGTATCTTCAGTTACAGCATTAAATGCATTTACTTCAGCATGAGCTTCTCCATATTTCATATGATATCCTGAACCAATAATCCTGTTTTCCTTTACTATCACTGCTCCTACCATTGGATTTGGACTTACTTTTCCTCTTCCTTTTTCGGCTAATGCTAACGCTATTCTCATATAATATTCATCCACAATATTTCCTCCCCTATTTAATACTTATTTTTTGAAGAAAGAAAAAAGCAGGCTCTATAATAGTCAGAGCCTGCTTTAATATATGTTAATTAAATATAATCTATCTAAACTAAAAATACTCTGAAATATTTTAAATATTCCAGAGCAAACTAACTAAAATAAATTACGATTATAATTTACACTTATTTTCTTCTTTCATCCAGACTGTACTGTCGGCTTCGGAATCTCACCGAATCATGCTAAAAATTAGCTCGCGGGCTTTACCGCCGGTAGGGAATTTCACCCTGCCCTGAAGATTAATATTAAATTTTCTAAACTTATTTTATCATATTTTACATTATTTTCAAGCTATTTATATAAATCCGCAGCTAACATACTTAATATATTCTTATTTTCAATTATATAACCACTATTTGATTTGATAATTGCCCCTTTATCCCTAAGATTATTTAAAGTCCTTAAAAGATGCCTATAACTAGTTCCTAAAAGCTCCGCTATTTCAGTAAGATTCTCATTAAATAGAAGGGCTTCTTTATTATTAATAATAACTTCTTCAGCTGCTGCCATGATATAGCTTGCTAATCTATTTTCTAATGGATATAGGAGATTTATGGAGCTATTATTTGAAGATCTTTGAAGCTTCCCTCCTAAGGAATCGCAAGCATACCTTAAAAATTTAGCATCTAATAATAGGTTTTCCCTTACCTTTGATAAATCTATGGCTATACAGTATGAATCTCTTAAAACTTGAATATTGGTAGTAGTATCGCAGTTATTTACTAATTCTAAATCACCTAAAACAGTCATAGGATAATAAAAACATAATAATAGTGATTTACCGTTTTTTAGTATTACATATACTTTTGCTTTACCTTCCACAAAAAAATATAAGTAATTCATCTTTTCGCTTTCTTTGCAGATATAATCATTTTTTTCAAATAAGATTAATTCCATATACTCTGACATATCATTAGTAAAAAAATTATTCAGCCCATATTTATCTATGTATTTATTTTTTAAGCTTACATTATTTATTTTTTTCATTGTATCCCCTTTTTTATTTATTATCTCTTACTATGACATATGTCCTATATATTAACAAGATTTTTTTGATAATTTATTAAGTAGAAAATGATTCTGTTAGGTTGTTATGAAAAAATAGCTTAGCATTTCGTAGAATTACTCGCTCTTTGAAAATTATATAAG
>CAKVNP010000044.1 GCA_934777095.1 uncultured Clostridium sp.
GATTATTATTTGCTGATAGTACGGATGAAACAGCATCTGCTACTTGAGTCGGTGTAATAAATGAATCAGCTTGCGAATAATCTTCGCTAAAATTTGCGTTTCTATAAAAATTTGTCTGTGTTATATCAGGATGTATCGTAATTACTTTAAGACCACTTTTTCTTGCTTCATCAAAGAGGCTGTTACTAAAATGGCTTAAAGCAGCTTTTGTTGCTCCGTATGCACATCCATAAACGCTAGACTTTTTAGCTTCAATTGATGAAATATTAATAATATAGCCATTATTTTTCTTTAAAGTCCTAAGTAATAGTTGAGATAATATTAGTGGAACTTCTAAATTTATAGTAACCATTTCATGAATTTTCTTGGAATTTAATTCTTCATGAGGACCAAAATAACCAACCCCAGCATTATTTATTAGTATTAAGATTTTTTCTGATTTATTAATTTCTTTTATTTTTTCAGTTAATAAGTTTATATTCTGTAGATCACTTTGAATGGGAATAAAGTTTTGGTGAGTTAGATTACATTTGGAAAAATCTCGCCCAAAGCCATATACTTTAAAACCTAAATTTAAAACCTCTTTTGAAATAGCAAGACCTATTCCGGAGGAAGCACCTGTAATTATTGCTGTTTCCATACTCTTAATCCTTTCTAAATATATATTTTTTCTCGTGAAATGTAGCAGCTTATTAAATTATATACATAATAAACCATATTTTGTGAGAGTTCTTGAGGATAGGTGCATATTCTATTTTCTGTAGTGAATGGGTAGTTTAAAATTGTAGAAGCTGGTCTTTGTTTTCTCATAACTTTTAAATAATCACTAGACACTCGAAATACCCCAATGCTTATATCTAGTATTTTATCTTTAGGGAGAGTTAAAAAGACAGTTTTTATTAATTCTTGATAGTTTTCCTGCCAATTTTCTATATATAATAAAGGGTCAAAGCATAGCCTTACTTGCCAACCTAAATCAATGGCAGTCTTAGCACTTTTTAAACGTGAAAGCAATGACGGAGTTTTATCCTCATAATTTTTAACGAGTAAATCAGGAGATAAAGTCCAAGCTAAAATGATATTATTACAAGGCTTCTTATCTGGCAAAAGGTTAAATCCTGTACTTTTAGTTCTTAGTTCTATTTTTAAATTAGGACGTTGTTTCGCAAATTGCACCCATTTAGCCCCATATCCTAAGATACTTTCTAAGGCTAATATATCTGTATCGTAAGAGATACAAAGATATATAGAATTATGTGTTAAGAGTTTATCAATTTCTAAAAAAATATCCTCTAGATTTACAAATATAACGATATTTGCAGAAGGGTACATACCTTGAAGATAACAATATTCACAATTATAAATACAATTCATCATTGAAGAAGTGTAATAAAAATTTTCATTTCCAAAATCATCACAAAATTTTGCTCCTTTATAAATTAAATTTTCTTTTTTAACAGCTAAAATTAAATTAGGGCTTTGTTTTTGTAGATAAAAGTTTTGATGACTACGGCAGAATACATCTTTATAATGGTTTATTTCAATTATTTTTGAATTAATAAAGTGTGAAAGGATAGCTTGACAATTAGGATAATCAAAGGCTTCTTTTTCAACATATATATGCGAAAAGTAAGGATTAAACAAATTTTTCTTTGAATTTTTCAAGATAAATCTTTCCCTCCTTTTTAGAGCTACATTTAATAGATAGCATATTTTCAAGTTCTTTGCTAAAATCACCATGAAGTAAATCGTTATATTTTACTACTTGTCTAAATTCATTTTTCATGGTGGATGATAACTTTAAATTATTTGATATTTCATCAATTAGTTGAATTTCTTTAGGTGATAGCGAATTATTATCGTTAGTTACCGAAATTTGGAGCTTATTGAGCCAGGATATTATTTCTGTTGAACTCTTTTCTAAGATGGATTTTAGAAAGTTAGAATTTAAATTATTAGTATTTAAATAATCAGAAAGTATTTTTATAAAGAATAGTTGATGAGGTTGGTAAAAAGTAAGTGTACTTTCATATATACCTGTAGCTTCCATATCAATTAAGTCTCCTTTAATACTAGTATTAGAATCTACTTCATAAGAAAAAGTTTCAAGAGAGCTCTCTAAAAAATTATGTTGATAAAGAATATCTGTAAAATAAGTTTTCTGCGAATCATTATCTATAATCTTATTACATAAAAACACTTGTCCTATTTTATGGTTTTTATTATTAGTACCGCATAATCCAATATTTACAATTAAATCTCCTGCATTACAGTTATAACGGCTAAATAAATAAGTTAAGGCAATGGAGGCCTTAAGCTTTCCTTTTCCAGTAATCAAAAGAGTAGTAGAGCTATTTTTAAAAACTTGGAATTTTGTAATTTCACTATCTTTCTTAAGCTTTAGTTTTTGGATAAAAGGTTCAGCTTCTATATACATTGCTGTGCAGATGAATACCATATAAATCACAACCTTTAATTCTAGATTATAATAAATATTTTACAACTTTTTACATATATTTTCAATAATGTAAAAATGAAATAAATAAATAGAAAAAAATGATGTGTCGAATTATGTTAAGTCATTAAATGGTTATACTAAGTATAATTAGATGTTGAACAAAGGAAGGAGAGTACATATGAAAAATAAATTATCTAAGGAAGCTTATGGAGGTGTTAAAGGAAAGGATTATATTCCTTATGTTACAGATAAAACTAAAAGTGGTACCAATATTGCGGTAATCATAATAGGATCAGTTTTATCAGCATTATTTGCAGCATCTACAGCATATTCAGGAATGAAGTCAGGCCTTACAGTAGCAGCAGGCATCCCGGGAGCAATTATCGGGTCAATGCTTATTAGTGCATTTGCTAAAGGAAAAGGAATCCTAGGAAAAAATATTACTCAGGGGATGTCCAGTGGAGGTGAATCCATAGCTAGTGGAATGATTTATGTTCTGCCTGCAATAATTTTAATTGGCAGTGAGTTTACTTTCCTTGAAGGAATAAGTGTAGGCGTTGCCGGAACTTTATTTGGTATTGGATGTTTATCTCTTGTTTATAATTATCTAATTGTAGAAGAGCATGGACAGTTAATGTATCCAGAATCCATGGCAATATCTGAAACATTAGTAGCATCTGAAGGTGGCGGAGATGCTATAAAATATATGGGCATTGGTTTTGGAATAAGTGGAGTAATTAATGTATTAAGTTCTTCTTTTTTAAATTTGGTAAATAATACAATTACTTACGTAGGAAGCAAATTTTATAAATGGAAGTTTTCAACAGAAGTTAATCCGCTTTTATTGGGAATTGGCTTTATTGTAGGGATGGATGTTGCACTAACTATGTTTGCCGGCTCAATATTAGCTAATTTTGGGATAGCACCTTTAATAGGATACTTTACTGATTTAGCAGATAAAAAAGTCCAGTCATGGAATGATGCAACGATGTTCCTGCATCAAATGGATGTAAACTCAATAACAGGAAGTTATGTTAAATATATTGGTGCTGGGATGATGCTTTGCGGAGGAATAATTGGTGCACTTAGATTAATACCAACAATTATAGTTTCAATTAGAGAAACACTAAAAGCAAAATCAGATACAACTGGAGAAGGTAAAGGAAATTCTGGTGAAACAATTATCCTGTTAGCAGGTATTATAATAGCAGCTGTAGCAGCTTTCTTTATTTCCAATAGTATTACTATGGCTATTTTAGCTTTAATTGTATCAATAATTTTAGCCCTTTTATTTGTAATTGTAGCTGGAAGGCTTACTGGAACGATTGGTACATCAAACCTGCCTGTTTCAGGAATGACTATAGCTTCACTGGTAATTTTAACTTTAGTATTTGTAATTATGGGGTGGAAAGGTCAGTCTGATAATAAATCATTGCTTTTATTTGCAGCTTTTATGGTTGTTGCTATATCTGTAGCTGGTGGCTATAGTCAATCTCAAAAAGCAACGTTTATAATAGGGGGTAGTAAAAAGGAAATGCAGAATTCATTTGCATTAGCAAGTATAATTGGCGTTGTAGTAGTAACTGGTACAATTTTGGTGCTTAAGAGTCAATTATCAGTAACAGGAACAGATGCACAGTTCGCTCTTCCACAGGCTAATTTAATGTCAACACTTACTTCAGGCATAATGTCAGGAGCTTTACCTTGGCCAATGATTATTGTAGGGGTTGTTATGGGAATATTTATGTTTTTACTAAACTTACCTATAATGGCAATAGCAATTGGCTTTTACTTACCAATATCAACTAGTTCAATTATCTTAGTAGGTGCTATAATACGATTATTTATAGAAAAGATAAGCAAGGATGAACATGATAGGGAAGTAAAGGTTTCTAGTGGGATAAGTCTTTCTTCAGGGCTTGTTGCTGGTGGATCTATTATAGGATTATTAGGAATAATACTACAAGTAAGTGGTGTAATAAGACCAGGAACGCCAACAGGATTTGCTTCAGGGAACTTAGTAGCAATTATTTTACTTATAATCTTAGTAGTTACTTCAACAATTCCTATTATGATGTCGAAGAGCAAATAAGTGGAAAGGTAGTAATTATCAAAATGAAAGAAACTCCTAGCAATAGGAGTTTTTTTGTGGATAAATTTAGGAGTATATGTTAGAATTTACCTTGGTAAAGGAGAGGATTTTATGCATTATAATTGCCTAATAGTTGATGATGAAATTGAACTTGCACAAACAACCTGTGAATATTTTGAAATGTTTGATATTACAAGTGCATTCGTCTCATCAGCTGCAGAATGTCAGCAATTTCTAGAAAAGAATAAAGTTGATTTATTATTGCTTGATATAAATTTAAATCAAGATAGCGGATTTAATTTGTGTAAAAAAATTAGGAAAGATAGTGAAATTCCTATTTTATTTATTAGTGCGAGGCAAAGTGATGATGATGTTCTAATAGCATTAAATATAGGTGGAGATGATTATATAAAAAAGCCTTATAGTTTAAGCGTGCTTTTAGCTAAAGTTAAAATAATCCTTAAAAGGATGGTAAATAATGCTCCATTAAATGAGTCGAAACCTAATGAAGCAATAATGATAGATTACGATAAAATGATGGTTTATGTTAATAATAGGGATGTGCAATTGAAAGCAAAGGAATTTAAATTGCTATCATACCTGTATGAAAATAAAAATAAGATAGTTACTAAAAATGAACTTTTTAATAATGTATGGGGGAATGAATTTTTTAGTGATGGTACACTAAATGTCCATATTAGAAAGCTAAGAGAAAAGATAGAAGAAAATCCTAATGATCCTCAATATATTAAAACTATCTGGGGGACAGGTTATATATTAGAATTATGAAAATAAGAAATATTGCAATAATTTTTACTTTAGTAACAGTAGGCTTATTTATATTTGGCGAACGATACATTGATAAAAATGACAAAAGTGTAATAGATATAGTTTATTTAAATGATGTTTATCAGGAGATAGAAGAGGAAGCTAATAAAGGGAACAACATCATGGCTATAGAAGAAAAATATAATTGTAATATTATAACTCTTGATGAAACTAATTATCAGGCAGTTATAAATGAAGGAATAGGTAAAGGCAGGATTATCTTAGATTATCACAATGATAATAATGAGATAGTAGGGAAAATTATTTTTGAAGGGCTTACTGATAATTATTCTAAAATGGTGAATGCCTTAAAGGAAAAACTAAAGCTAATATTATTAATTATATTAATCTTCGGCTATGGATTTTTATATTATTTATATAAAAAAGTTATTAAACCATTTATTAAGCTGCAGTCTTTTGCTTCTAATGTGGCTAAGGGAAATTTTGATATACCATTGGAAATAAAAAAAGATAATTATTTTGGATCTTTTACAGAAGGTTTTGATTTGCTTAGAGAAGAATTAAAGAATGCGAAAGAAAATGAATATAAAGCTAATATAAGCAAGAAGGAATTGGTAGCTAGTCTTTCTCATGATATTAAGACTCCAGTTGCTACTATTAAGGCAATTTGTGAAGTCTTAGTCATTAAAGTTAAAGATAACGAGCTATTAAAGAAAATTAAAATTATTAATACAAAAGCAGAGGTGATTGAACAACTAATTAATAATATGTTCCATGCAACCTTAGAAGAGTTACGTTGTCTTAATGTGAAAAAGTCTGAGGAACCATCAAGTATTATTACTGATATGCTAATAGAAATTAATACTTTTAACAAAATACATTTAATTAATGAATTACCTGGTTGCTTAATTTATGCTGATAAATTAAGACTTAATCAAGTTATCGATAATATAATTAATAATTCATATAAGTATGCCAACACAGATATTTATGTGACCTTTAAAGAAGAAGAGCTAGGAATTACCATTATGATTGCTGACAAGGGACAAACTGTTAAAGAAGATGAAATTCCCTTATTAACTGAAAAGTATTATCGAGGTGAAAATTCTGAAGGGAAAAGTGGTAGTGGGTTAGGACTGTTTTTATCTAAGTTGTTTATGGAAGGTATGGAAGGTGAATTACAATGCTATTATGATAATGGTTTTGTTGTAGAAATATATTTAAAAAAGGTGGCTATTAAGAAATAGTTAAGAAATAGGCAAGAATTAGCAAAAGACTTGTTAATAAATTAGATAGTAAAATAAAGTCATAGTCAGATAGAGATATTTGATTATGACTTTATTTATAAGGAGAAGGTATAAAATGGAGAATATATTAGAAGTAAAAGATATTTGTAAAACATTTTCTGCGGGAGGTATCCAGCAGCATGTATTAAAGAATTTAAATATTAATATCAAAAAAGGAGATTTCACAGTAGTTATGGGAAGTTCTGGCTCTGGTAAATCAACTTTGCTATATGTACTGTCTGGCATGGATAAACCAACATTAGGAAATTTGAAGTTTAAAGGAATCGATATTTCTAGATATTCAAATGATAAGCTTGCTGTATTTAGAAGAAAGCATTGTGGATTTGTTTTTCAGCAAAACTACTTAAATGATTCAATGAGCGTATTAGACAATATATTGGTTACGGGATTATTACAAAATAGAAATAAAAGAGAAGTGGTGGATAAAGCTAAGGAATATTTAGGCAAAGTGGGGCTTGGTGAAGAAAGTTATCATAAGTTTCCTACGCAATTGTCTGGTGGGGAAGCACAAAGAGTATCTATTGTAAGGTCTATTATAAATAGTCCAGAAATCCTTTTTGCTGATGAACCTACAGGTGCATTAAATTCAGCTAACACTGATAATGTATTGGATATTATGACTGAATTAAATAATAACGGCCAAAGTATAATCATGGTAACTCACGACATTAAATCAGCCAGAAGAGGAAATAGGATTTTATATTTAAAAGATGGTATAATCGTTGACGAATTAAACCTTGGAAAATATGTTTCAGGTGATAAAAAAAGACATGAAGAATTAAGAAAGTTTTTATGTGAAAATGGGTGGTAAAATGAAGAGTTTAATGATGATTGCTAAAAGCAATATGAAAAAAAGGAGAACTAATATAATTTTAATATTTATCCTTACAGCTATTGCTACAATGCTTTTATATACTGGGCTAAATGTTACTACTGATGTAAATGAATTTTTAGAAAAGCGTAATAAGGAGCAAAATGGCGCTGATGCAATGTTTGTTTGTACTGAAGGTTATGATGATACCATCATAGATATATTTAAGAGTGGTAAGGGTTATGATTATCATGAAGAAGAGGAAGCATTAGTAATGCTATCTAGTAAAATCAAAGATATATCTATTGATAGTAAAGAGGAAAGTTACAGTTTACTTCTTTATGATATTAATGAAAATAGGTCAATATCAGATCTAGAAATAAAGGGTAAAAAGGGAAAGATAAAAGAAAATTCAATAGTTCTACCAGCATATTTAAATATATCATGTGGTTATAATGTAGGTGATATTGTTGAAATTTCAAATGGAGATAAAAAATACACCTTCGAGGTATATGGTTTTAGTGAAGATGTAATGTTTTCAAATCCTAGCAATGTAACTATGTTCAAAATTTTTATTGATAAAAATGTGTATAATAAGATTAAAAATGAAGATTCTTCAGCATTAGTACAAAGTTCATATAATATAAAGCTACAGGATGGATATAGCACTAAAGAATTTGAAGAATATGTTTCTTCAAGATTAACCAAAGAAATTGAAGATATTAACTTTAATTGTAACATTGGTATAAACTTTGAAACTATGAAAATGGGAACAAGTATTTTTATCAATATTATGATGGCAATAATATCTGTTTTTGCAGTTATAATTGTGGTTATTTCAATCATAGTAATTAGGTTTAGTATAAACACAACTATTGAAAGTGATATGCAAAATATAGGTATTCTTGAAGCAGTAGGCTATACATCAAAACAATTGAAAAATGCTACTGTAATTCAATATATGTTTGTTTCAATTGTAGGGACTATTTTTGGAGTTATATTATCAAAATTTTCATCTGGAATTATATCTAAAATAGTTTCCAGTGCTATAGGTCTTAATTGGAATGCAGGAACTAATTTATTATTAGCAGCAGCTAGTTTTTTAGCTATTAATATAGCTATCTTAGTAGTAATTAATATAAGTACCAATAAATATAAGAAAATAACACCTTTAATTGCACTTAGAAGTGGTATTGAAAATCATAATTTTAAGAAAAATTATTTTCCTTTAGACAAGACAATTTTAGGAGTAAATTCAACTCTAGGAATAAAAGAAATATTCCATAATAAGAAGCAAAATATATCAATGACAGTGATAGTATCATTATTAACATTTACTTGTATTGTATCAATAGGTATTTATTATAATTTTGCAGTGAATCCAAAAGCTTTAATAAATATAGTGGGAATGGAAAATCCTAATATAATGATTACATCTGTAGATTCTCTAGATAATAATGATAAAGAAAAAATTTATAATGAAATTTCTAAGAGAAGTGATGTGGAAAATACATTATATTATAATGAGCAAAGAGCTATATTAAGTAATGGGGAAAATAATATTTCCTTAAATTTAGAAGTAATAAGTGAAATAGAAAAGTTAAAGGTAAATACAATTATTGAGGGAAGAGAAGCAAAACATGATAATGAGATTATGGTTACTAATGTTGTGCTTAAAAATTTAAATGCTAAGCTAGGTGATACAATTTATGTGGAGACTTTAGGTGAAAGATTAGATTTTATAATAGTTGGAGTTACTCAGCAGATACCTCAAATGGGAATTAGCGCTAAAATAAGTGAAGATGGTATGAAACGAGCTTTTAGTGAATATAAAGGAACTAGATTATATGTATATTTAAAACCTAATATAAATACAGAAGATGTGGTAAAAGAGTTAAGCAATAAGTATAAGGATAGTAACATCTCTATAAGGAACTTTGATGAACTTTATAATTCAGTTTTATCATCATTTAATGGCGGAGTTGCAATTCTTTCAGTTGTATGTCTAGTAGTTACAGTATTAGTAATAATACTAATATTATTTATGCTTATTAAACTCAAATTATTAAAAGATAGAAAGACATATGGAGTTTATAAAGCATTAGGTTATAGAAGTCAAGAAATTAAATGGCAGATAACAATGAATTTTGCGCCAGTTATTTCATTAGGGGTATTGATAGGAATAATTTTAGGAATATATTTTGTAAATCCATTGTTTATTTTAGCACTTTCAATGGCAGGTATTCAAAAATGTTCCCTAGCAATAAATCCTTCAATATGTATTGCAGCATTTTTATTTATGTTTATCTTAACAATTATAATTTCAATGATTTCTTCTAGAAAAGTAAAATATATAGAGCCATGTAGAATTATCATGGAGTAAATCATAAAAATATAAAAGGGGGAAGCGGTGCTTCGCCCTTTTACTATTATTTCTATTTAAAAAAATAGGTAAAAGTATTATAATAGTAATAAATAATAATTATTAATTAATAATAGGAGTAAGGAAAAGAAATGGATGAAGATAAAATAATTAATATGATAAATATTAACCCACTGAATATAAGAACTATAGAAAATCCAACTGAGAGAATGAAACTTGCAGCAGTTAGTAAAGATGGATTATTACTTAGATATATAAAAGATCCAACCGAAGAAATGAAAAATATAGCATTAAAGAGCAATGCAAGGGCAATAGAGTTTATAGAAAATCCTACTGAGGAAATGATGTTAATAGCAGTTGATAAAGGATGGAGTAATTTAAGCTACATAAAAAACCCTACTGAAGCAGTTTTAAGAAAAGGGATAGAACAAAGAGGTTGGGCAATCCAATATGCGAAAGATCCTAGTGAACAGCTACAGATTCTTGCGGTAAAGAAAGATTATGATTCAATTAAATATATTAAAGAACCTACTATTAAGGCACAGGAAGAGGCTGTTAAAATAAAGTATGATGCTTTAAGATACATTAAGAATCCTTGTAAAAGTGCAGTAGTTTCTGCAATAAAATCTAACGAAGCTGCAATTAATTTTGTATATAATTTAGATGAAGAAAAGATCAAAGAATTTTTAAAAGCTAATATTTTAGTAATTAAGTATGTATATAGAAAAGTTAATAAAGAATTAGTAGAGGAAGTACTACAGGAAGT
>CAKVNP010000045.1 GCA_934777095.1 uncultured Clostridium sp.
TTTTAATATTGAACAATGAATTAAATATTAATTTTACTTCTACAACATATATTGATAAACAGCAGCCAAATAGCAACTATTATAAATCTGAAAAACTGCTATGCGGATCTTTCTTTAACAGCATATCATTAAATAGTATATATAAATCATTATTTAAATTTAAAACTATTACTTTGGGAAACGATAAGTATCAATATGCTTCCCTATTTATATATGTAGACAATTTTAAAAGCATCAGCAATAGTCCCATAACTATTTTAATTTCTAAATCCTTAGTAAACTACAACGAATATACTGTTAATTGGTATTCAGCACCAAAATCAAATATAAGAGATTCCATTTCTTTTGAAATAACTAAAGAGGACATTGGAACTTATCTTGAAATAAATATAACTCCGCTATTATCACCTTTAAATGCAACGCTTGAAAATACAAGCTTTATTTTAGAACCAATAAATACACGTACTACCTCATTAGTACAATTTAGCGGAAATTATTCAACTAATCCTCCTTATATAGTCCTCTATCCATCAATAAAGCAAATTTCAAATTTATCCTATGGTGCTACTGTTCCTGCAGATCTAGATTCCACAGACGATATTCCTAATAGCAAGCTCAGTGATTTTTATAATTTATTCAGCCAATACTCCAAAAAAATCAACTCCTTAGAAACACTAAATGAAGATCAGAAAGATGAAATAAATAATCTTAAGGAAAAACTTATTTCTTATGAAGAATTAATCAATTCAGCTAATGATAAAATCAACTCGTTGACTGCTGACTTTGACCAAGATAATAATACCATCAATGATAAAATAGCTTCCTTAGAAAATTCCCTGGCGAATATTCAAAAGAAATACACAACTACGGAAGATTTCATCGATTTAAAAACATCTTTAAAAACATTAATACATGACATTAGTTCACTTAACCAGTTATTTGAGGAAAATAACGAATTGACCAATGAAAAATTCTTATCTCAAGAAAAGCTCATTAATAGTTTGAATAGCAAATATGCTTCAAAAAATGATCTTGCGATTATAAAAAACTCTTTAGCAGCCTCTACAGACTTAATCGATACAAATAACGATACAATAAATGAAAAGCTTGTTACGGTAGAAACTACCTTAAATAGCCTAATTACTAAATTTGCTTCTAAAAATGAAATAAATATCTTAAAAACATCTTTAACTGCAGCTTTAGAAAATATTAATTCTATTAGTGATTCTGTTGGCGAAAATACCGAAACAGCAAATAGAAAAATATATAATATGGAAAACTCTTTACTAAACTTAGATAATAAATTTACCTCTTCCGAAGAAACAGAAATTCTTAAAAATTCACTCAGCAAAAATACCGCTGAAATAAACAGCCTTAAAAACTCATTAATCAACTTAACAGATAGTGTTAATAATATTACTACTTCTATAAATAATAATAATAATAAAACTACTGATGAAAGAATTACATCCTTAGAAAAATCACTTACTGAAAGATTTA
The DNA here is from genome assembly GCA_934777095.1 of uncultured Clostridium sp. Lineage (GTDB taxonomy): Bacteria > Bacillota > Clostridia > Clostridiales > Clostridiaceae > Clostridium. The sequence continues at coordinate 1,501 of CAKVNP010000045.1, forward strand.
AGACCTGTTCATCATTAGAAGATGTAAATAAGCTTAAGGCTTCACTACAAAGTAATATTAGCGCCCTAAATTCTTCTATTACAGATAGCAATAAATCTATCTCCGAAAAGATTGCTGTCTTGAAAAGCTCTTTAGAATCAGCTATTAACTCCTCATGTTCCCTAGAAGAAGCAAATAAACTAAAAGCTGATTATTCTAATCTTCAAATAAACATTAATACAATAGCTGAAAGTAATAAATCTACAGCTGATAAGCTTTCTGCCATCGAAGGAACTCTCGCAAGCAGTATTAAAACTTATTTTAGTATAGATGATGGAAATAAGATTAAATCTGCAATTACTGCTTTGCAGAATAATCTAAATAAACTAAATTCGTCAGTTATTGAAAATAATACTGAAACTTCTAAAAAACTAGCCGAACTACAAAATTCTATCGCAGACTATGACAGCCTAATTTCAGCATCTGATGAAATAGTCACAATTAACGCTTCACTTAACTCCTTATTAGATAAATATAACTCTTTAAATTCAGTTATCAAGAAAAATGCAGCATGTACTTCTGAAAGATTCGTCTCTGTGGAAAATACGTTTGCTGCCATAAGCAAAAAGTATTCGCTTAATACAGATTTTAATGATCTTAAGGATTCAGTTCAAGCTAGCAGCGAAAAAATATCTATCCTAACAAATTCTCTAGAGCAAGCTAATTTATCAGCAAATGAAAAAATTTCATCATTAGAAACAGCAATAGCAAATTTCACTAATAACTATTCCCCTAAAAAACAAGTAAGTAATTTAAAATCATCATTAACTGCTGTTACTGATAAAATTGCTATTTTAGAGGGAAATTTGAAAGCAATTTCTAAAATAGATTATCTAAATGAAGAAATAGTAAAACTACAAAATGATTTTTCATCATTCACAGAAAATATAAATGAAATCAGCAATAAATTTAAAGAGCTTGCTGCTAATTTAACTTCAGTAAGTAATAAAGCAGATTCTCATGACAAAACCTTCCAAGAGATTGGCAAATTAAAATCTTCATTTATTACCTTGCTAAACTCTATGAATGAATTAAAAGCTAATTTTTCTATAATTGATGATAAACTAAAATATATTTCCATTGAACCTTTTGAATTTAGAGATAAGTAAAGGAATGATTAAATATTTTGTAAAAAAATCCATACCAAAAAAGGAGCTTAGATTTTTCAAGCTCCTTTTTCCCAAAATTATTTAATTAACGCTAAATATTGTTCTTCTTTAAAGCCAACTAATACTGTATCATCACTCACAAATAATGGTCTTTTTACTAGCATTCCATTTTGTGATAAAAGCTCTATCATCTCTTCCTTAGACATTTCTTTAAGCTTATCCTTAAGCCCCATTTCTCTATAAACCATTCCTGATGTATTAAAGAACTTCTTTATGTCTAATCCACTTTTATCAATCCACTTAGTAAGCTCTTCTTTTGTTGGATTTTCTTCTACTATATGTCTATTAATAAATTCAATCTTATTTTCCTTTAAAAATTTTTCAGCTCTTTTACAAGTTGTGCATTTTGGATAATTAATAAATAAATTACTCACCATTACTGCCTCCTAAATAAATCTTTTTCTATAGTTTATCAAAGAAACAATTTATAGTAAATAATAATTTTTATTATTTACTTAGATCCAAATAAAAATATGTTTCAGTTAATTTTTGATAAGGATTTACCCATAATTCTAAAATACCTAAAGTAAATATTGCTAATATATGCCACCCTAAAAATGATAATTTTAAAATAAATAAATCTAGTTTTTTACCGTACATCATTTCTTTACTTTCCCTTAGGCACTCTATTATACCCTTACTATTATCTTCTGCTAAAATATAAAATGCTTGTGAAAACATCAGTGCCCAAATGACTCCTGGCACTAATAGCAGGATACATCCTCCCACTACAATAAGACCATATAAAAGATTTAAGCCCATTGCTTTAAAAAATACATTTCCTTGAGAAAACAAATCTGCAAATCTTGCAGTATCATTATTATCTGCATAATTTAATAAAAATCTACATAGTCCTACTGTAAGGAATCCATCAAATATTAAAGAAAATATATCAACACTTATTGATAATCCCCTTAATGAACCATGCTGTGTTGCTAGCTTATTTACACTAGCACTTAGTCCTAACAATATTGTTCCTACTAAAACAGTTCCTATTGCTACTGCCCAATGCCCTTTTAATTGAGCTTTTGCTTTTTCTTTTAATTGAATTCTATCCATTTTTATCCCTCCATAAATTATAGTTCATTGCGTAATTAAATAATATCAATTTTTTACATTTTATTCAATCAACCTCTATCATTTAACCGTATAAAATACGCCCTAAAGCAAAATATGCTTTAGGACTTTTTTATTTAGCTATGCTCTTTTTTTCTTTCTAAGAATTAATGTGCCAGCTACAATTAATACTACAGCTCCTATAGTAATATAAATTACCATATCATTACCTGTTACAGGCATAGAAGTTGCCTCATTTCCTTTGCCTATTGAAGGTTTAACAGTTGTAACATTGCCATTACTTCCATTGTTTCCACTATTTCCATTATTGTCTCCATTGTTATTATCATCAGTAACTGGTGTATCAATTGTTCCTGAACCTCCATTATCACCTGGTTGTGGTGTATCATCTGAAGGATTATTACTATGATCTGTTTTATCAATACTAAAGTTTATTGTTACTTCTGAAACATTTCCAGCTTTATCTGTAGCTGTTACAACTAAAGCGTAAGTTCCTTCTGCTGTAATTGCATCACCGTTATAGCTTTCACCATTTAAAGTCATTACTACAGTTGCTGTTTCATCATCCACTACTACTTCAGGAGTTACATCCTTGTCATACTTCATACCATTGATTACTCCGTTAACATTAACCTCTGGTGCAGTTTTATCTATTTCAAAATTTACTACAGACTCTGCTATATTACCTGCACAATCTTTTGCGCTGATAGATAATTGATAGCTTCCTTCTTCTGTAATTGCAGTTCCATCATAGCTTTCACCATTTAATAATAATTTGATTTCAGCATCTTCTTCTGTAGAAACTACTGGTGTAACATCAGTATTATAGATACCTTCATTCTCTACTCCTGAAACTTGAATTGCTGGTGCAGATTTATCAATAGTGAATTTGATCACATACTTAATAGTTTCTTCACTTTCATTTTCAGAATTAACTGCAACTTCTACCACTAATTCATATTGACCTTCTTCAGTTATTGCTTTTCCATCATATGCAGCCCCATTTAAAGTTGTTGAAACAATCTTATATTCATCATTTACTGTAAATGTTGGAGTTACATCAGTATTATATATACCATTGTTATTTACTCCTTCAACATTTAATACACAAGCATTTTCATCTACCTTAACTGTATATTTCTCAGCTGTCTTATTACCAAAAACATCTGTTGCTTCAAGTAATATTACATCACCATCTTCAACGTCTATTTCTTTTTGGAACTCTTTTCTGTTAGTATCATTTCCATAAGCTCCATCATTCATTTCATTTAATAATACTTCACCATTTATGCTGAAAGTATAACCCATTGTATTATCACTTACATTACCCTTTAATACAACTTTATTAAATGGAGTAATAATTACATTATCAGCTGTTACTGGTGTACTTAGTTCAATAACTGGTGCAATAGTATCACAATAGAATTTCAATGAATAGCTTTCGATCTGATTTCCATTTACATCTTCTAAATAAACAGCTATATTATTTCTACCTTCTTCTAAAGTTAGGTTTACAGCAAAAGTTCCATCAGCGTTAATAGCTACATCTTCACCACATATTTGTAATTTTCCATAGCTACCAGTAACATTTCCTTCAAGAACTACTTCACTATTAGTAAATTCAGCAGCATCTCCATAGTTAAATGTTACTGCTGGTTTTTCATAAGGTACTTCCCCTGCCTGTACTTGAATTTCACCAACTGCTAAATTGTAAGCATTATCTAAAACTCCATAAGTAATAGTATTTACTGTTCCATTTACTAATTCAGTATCAACTGTAATTACATCTCCTTCAACAGAAACATTGCTAGTTGATTTTTCACCATTTACATAAACTAATAACTCACTGCCATTAACACCAGCTAAATTATCAGAAACCTTAAGTTTTAATTGATAGCTTGTGCCTTCAGCTGTATTGTCAGATAATACTTCTATTGTTGGCTCAGTAATATCTACTTTTACTGGTATGATAAAGCTTTGAGCTTCTGCAGAAGCCAAATCAACTTTTGCTTTTATATTCATATAATATTGTCCTTCTGTTACTTCATAGTTACCAGTAGATTTATTATATAATGTTCCATCCCAAGATAAAGCCTTTCTTAAAACTGCATTACTTGTAGTATTAAATATCTGCTTTCTAACTTTTGTTTCATTAGCTACATTTTCAGCTACTACATTCATGTTCTGATCTAAAATATCTACACTTATATCTTTTGCATTTCTAAGCATAAATAAATATGGTATTAATGCATCTGCTAATTCATCTCCATTAGGTGAAATTGCTATTTCATTTTCATTTATGATAATGTCACCATAATCATCTCGACCCTCATATCCTAAATAATTATAGTCACCTAATACACTTGCAGCAGCTGCTGATACTGGTAAAATATTTGCTGCTTCAAAATTCCAAGCTGGATCATTAATGATAAGCTCATCTGACCAATTTCCATAGTATCCCATAAAAGGCATTACTAAAGATGAAGTATTTTCATCTTCTGGAGTAAAGGTAATAAATCCTTCAGCAAATATATCTTTTGCTGCATCAGCTGGTATTGTTAAAACTGCTGTAACAGTAGCTTGTCCACCTGCTGGTACTGTAACTGTATTATTATCAAATGTTACATCAGCACCTTTAAGTATTGTATCAAATACCATTTCACTAGCTACTCCAAAACCAGGGTTGTAAGTTGTAAGCACTCCATTTATAGTATCTATATTATAAGTTTCTGTTTTATCACCATAGTTCTTTAAAGTAATATTAAAGCTTGTACTATTTCCTATTTCCTTTAAAGCAATTGTTGCTTTTCCTTCATCAGTTAACGCTAAAACTCTGTTTTCTAGAGCATCTTCTACTTGAATAAGCCCAGCTCCCTGTCTTCTTGGAGAATATGGCATTTCTCCATCATTATAATATTCTGTATCATATTCTACCTTAGCAGTGTTTATAATTGTATTCTTCACAAATTCAACAAGTTCTCTGCCTTCTAATTCAATGCCAGCTTCTTTTAATCCCTGAAGAATTAAAGCAGATGAACCTGCAACATTTGGAGAAGACATTGATGTACCGCTCATAGTAGTATAACTATTATTATTTACTGTTGAGTAGATATTTCCACCAATAGATGAAACCTGAGGTGCAAAACCAAGGTTTGGTGCAGCTCCCCAAGAAGAGAATGCTGACATTTCGCTTTCACTAACATTTCCTACTGTTACTGTGTATGAGTTAAATGATATTTTTCCACCTTCACTAATACTATTTAGTACTTTATTACCATCTGTGTTAGTAATAAATATATATGGTATATTTATTGCTGGATCAGTTGCCATGTTAATATATTCATCACCACCAGCTTCATTATTATAAATAACTGCCATTTCAGCGCCAGCTGCCTGTGCATTAAGTGCTTTTTCAGTAAATGCTATATTTCCTCTTTGAATTAAAGCAACTTTTCCTGCTAAATCTTTGCCAGCAAAGTCCTCTGGTGTACCATAGCCACAATCTACAACTTCCAATTCTTCACCTGGTTCAAATACATCACTAGGTTTAATATCAGCTGTTGTATGTCCAATTAAAGTGCTTGTCCCATTTACATCTAAGCTAAAAGCTTGTAATTTAACACTAGAATTTTCATAACTAGCAACTTGTAGAGCATCTTCTGCAAGCCCTGGTGAACCAACTGTTCCCACATCATTCATTGCTCCAAACCAATATGGGTAAGTTGAATAATATGAATTTCCGGCAGAAACTACACATAATGTACCTGCATCAGTAGCATTTTTTATAGCAATTTGCTCTGGATCATCTGAATCTACATACCCTGCTGATGAACCTAAACTCATATTAATAATATCTGCACCATGAATCACAGAATCTTCAATGGCAGCAATAATATCATCAGAATAAGCACCTGAAACACCACTATTATTAGTAAATACTTTCATCGCTAATAATTGTGCTTCTGGAGCTACACCTCTTATTCCTGTTCCATTATTATAATCTTCATCAGTGGCATCGGCAGCTACTATCCCAGCAACGTGCATACCATGCTCACTTCCTGTAGTATCTATTATTTCGTCATTCTTATCTGCAAAGTTATATCCATAAGGAACTTTATCAGAATAATACTTTCCTGGACCATCAACTATATCAGTTGCTTTTATTTTCATAGCGTCATAGTTTTCAGGATTTCTTAAATCCTTATGTGTATAATCAATTCCTGTATCTATGATAGCTACAACTAATCCTTCCCCATTATATCCATAATCCTGCCATGTTTCTACTACTTGAGTTAAATCTACAGCAGTTGCCATTGAAGGATAATATACATTAGCTTCAGAAACTTTACTTACTCCTGGTAAGGATGCTATTTCCTCTAATTCGCCTCTTTTAGCATCGATAGAAAATCCATTTACTAAACTTCCAAAATTATTTTCTACATCATTTTCAGTAATTTCTTCTACTTTTTCTTGTATATTTTCTTGAGAGGCAATTATTTGATCTGCACTGTTTCTTGAAAAAGTAGCTGCAGGTGCCCCTTCTAGTTCTACAATTACCCTTATTTCTTCATTAGGATCTCCTTCTGTTTTTACTTCAACATTTTCTGTATCCTTTTTTGCTGTTTCAATTCCTGAAAACTTATCTGTTGATTCAATCTGTTTAGCTTTTTCTTTTATAGCTGCAAGCTTTAATTCTTCTTTAGTAATTTGTTTTACTTCAGCATTTGCTACATTTCCATTTGATAATGCTAATGATGCTGAAAATACTGTAGCTATTAATAATGCTGCTTTCTTATTAAACATTTTCCCCACTTTATATCCCCCTTTTATCATTTTATTACATAGTTGTAAGAAAAAGTATATTAATAATTATATAACTTTCTTTTCCTTTTTTAAATATTTTTCTAAAAAAAATAATAATAAAATGAGCGAATTATATAAATCCACTCATTTTATTATTACTTTTTAATTTTATATTCTATTTTCTGCAATTATTTCTTTCAATAATCCTGTATAGTCTGTAAATACTCCGTCAATTCCTAAATCTATTGCCTTTTTCATATAATTAGGATTATTTACGGTATAAGGTATTACTTTTAGATTATTTTTATGGGCACTTTTTAACATTTCTTGTGTTATTAGTTTGTAATTAGGATGAAGTCCATCTGCTTTAATTTTCTTAGCATAATTTACTACTTCATCAACTTTTTTATCAAATAAAAAGCCTGTATAAAAGCTTGAATCAATTTCTTTACACTTTACTATTGATTCGCTATGAAAACTTGAAAACATTACTCGATTTTCCACACCATACTCTTTAACTAAATTAATTACATCCTGCTCTATATCTTCATACTGGATTATATCTGTTTTCAATTCTATATTTAATAAAAGACTAGTATTCTTTAAAAGTTCAAGTACTTCATTCAGCGTTGGTATTAATGCTTTATCATTATCCCTGAATATTTTCTTTCTGCACTTGAAGGTTTTAATTTCTTTTAAGGTAAAATCTTTAACTAGCCCATTTCCCAAATGTGTTCTTCTAACATCCTCATCATGAATTACTATTAATTTCCCATCGCTGCTTTTGTGTACATCAAGCTCTATTCCATCTGCACCTATTCTTACTGCTTCTTCAAACGCTAGCATAGTGTTTTCTGGATACTCTGAACTTGCCCCCCTATGAGCAAAATTAATCATAATTATTCCTCCAAAATTATTTATTATACTATCCATTTTATCACTATTATTTTCAGATATAAAAAAAAGTTGTATTAAAAATAATACAACTTTTTTTCTATACTAGCGCATCTATATTAGCACCTTTTCCTGGTTCTATACTCAATGAATCCATCATATCAGTTAGATTAGCTGACATAGTCTCACTATTTGTCATCTGCATTTTTAATACTGACATTGAAGCCATAGTTTGTACATTACATTGGCTCATTGCCGTTGATAAAGCACCTATATCCATTTACTCTTCCCCCTTTACAAAATATTAAACTTCAATAACTTTTGCAATAATAATTGGAAAATTATATTTACCAAAAAGTTTTTCTATTGCTTCCTGCTTATTTGAAGCCTCCATTAATATTGTTCTATCTTCAAAATAATATTTCTCAAATATATTATCGATATTATCCTTAGCTCTCTTTATACAATAATCCATTTTATACTTTTGTAAACCTGTTTTGCTATTTTCCATACATTAGGTTAGTTATTTCATTAATAACTAATCTTCACCTCCAGTATTTTAATATCTAGTCTTAATTTCGTATAATTTAATTTTTACTTTATAGGTTAAGAATAAAAGAAAGCTTAAAGTTAATATCTTTTTCTTATAAAATTCTTTAGAATTTTTAAGCTAAGAAAAATATTTAATTAATTTAGCTTTTATTTTTCTTTAATAAGCTTATTTAAAAAAATCTTAGTTATTAGAGTAATTTAGTAAGTGGTTTTTTAATATTATAGTAATTATTTTAAGAAGTAGTTTAATTAATAAAATTAAGAGTAAAATTAAATCTTTAATATTTAGTTTAGTAGTTATAATTAACTCTAAAGAGAGTAATTTTAAGACTCTTAATTATTAGAGTAGATAATATATTATATTCTATTTTATCTAGGTGCTATATACTTAGTTAAAGTTTATTTTAACCTTTAGCACTTTATCTAGCCTAAATAACTATAATATACTTATATAACTTACTTCTTATATAAATATAGCTTATTTACCTATCTTTATTATAAGATTTTATAATAGCTTATAGTCTAATACACTACCCTAGAATAAATAG
>CAKVNP010000046.1 GCA_934777095.1 uncultured Clostridium sp.
CTTCTAAGTAAGCGTCTAAATCAGCTTTCTTTAAGAAGGCAGTACCGTATATTCTAGAAAGCATTTTGTTCTTTTCGTCACCTTTCCAGTAAGCACCAGCAGTTCTTAATAATTTGATAGCTTTGATATTTTTTAATGACATTACGTGAGGACCAGCACAAAGGTCTGTGAAATCACCCATTTTGTAGAATGATATTATTTCATCTTCACCTAAGTCGTTAATTAATTCAACTTTGTAAGGTTCATCCTTCATAAGTTCTAAAGCTTCATTTCTTGGAAGTTCAAATCTTTCTATTGCAGGATTTTCCTTGATTATTTTTCTCATTTCATCTTCGATTTTAGCTACATCATCAGCTGTGAAAGCTTTTTCAGTATCAAAGTCATAGTAGAAACCATTATCAATTGATGGTCCGATAGCTATTTTAACTTCTGGGAATAATCTCTTTACTGCAGCAGCTAATACGTGAGATACGCTATGTCTTACAGCAGATTTTCCTTCTTCAGAATCAAATGTGCATATTTCAAGAGTGCAGTCATCATTTAAGATAGTTCTTAAATCAGCAACCTCTCCATTTACTATTCCACATTGTGCATTTCTAGCTAAACCTTCGCTAATTGATTTAGCAACGTCTAAAACTGATGAACCTTTTGCAGCTTCTCTAACTGATCCATCTTTTAAAGTAATTTTAATCATAATTTTTTCTCCTTTCAATTTTAATAGTGTAAAATATCTTCTTTTATATTAGAATGTGTAAGTTAAACTAGCCAAATAAATATTTGGAGTTTTACTTATAAAAAAAAGCCCATCGTCACTTTTCATTATAGAAAAGGGACGAGAGCATTATATTCCCGTGGTTCCACCCTAATTGCCTAAAATAAATCTTAGGCCGCTTAGAAACATCGTAACGTGATGATAACGGGCTTGATTAGAGCCACTCCGAGGTAGTCTTCAGCTAATTTCATTTAAAACTGCTTCCAGCTAATGCAGCTTCTCTCTGTAAATATACCTTTAGCTTACTCTTCTCATCATAGAGTTAAAAATATTCGTATGATTAATTATAAGTTTATCTAGGATATATGTCAATAAATGAAGAAAAAAATACAGCAATCTAAAATAAATCCAAATTTCTAAAAATAGTACAAGTTTTAGAATATCTTACAAAACAACTTCTTAAATTATTAAAAATATATGTTAAAAATGTACTAAAAGATTAGAAAACCAATGTGATAATATAAGTACATAAGGTAATGTAAAGCATTACACAAATGTATTAGGAGGAATTTACAATGAAAAGTAAAAAAATATTATCTCTATTATTAGTTTCAGCATTATGTATGGGAACAGTTGGCTGTGGAAGCAGTAATAATTCAGGAAATAAAGACAAAGATACTGCATCTAACAATAAAAAAATAACAATATGGGCATGGGATGAATCTTTCAATATTAAAGCAGCTAATGAAGCAAAAGCAATATATTTAAAGGATAATCCAGATGTTGATGTTGAAGTTGTAACAATGGCACAAGATGATATAGTTGCTAAACTAAATACAAATTTAGCATCAGGTTCATATGAAGGTCTTCCAGATATAGTTTTAATTGAAGATTATAAGGTACAAAATTACTTAACTGCTTATCAAGATGAATTTGCTGATTTATCATCAATAGCATCTGCAGATGATTTTGCAGCATTTAAAACAGGAGTAAATGTAATAGATGGCAAGTTATATGGTATTCCATTTGATTCAGGTGTGGCAGCAACATTCTATAGAACTGATTTAATAGAACAAGCTGGCTATACTAAAGAAGATATGGAGAACTTGACTTGGGATAAATATATTGAAATAGGTAAAGCTGTTAAAGAAAAAACTGGTGTAAGCATATGTACATTAGATCCAAGTGATTTAGGACAAATAAGAATGATGCTTCAAAGTGCTGGTTCTTGGTATACAGATGCAGACGGAAATGTTGATATAGCAAATAACCAAGCATTAAAGGATGCTATTCAAGTATATAAAAATTTAGTAGAAGCTGATATTACTAAACAAAGTGCTGACTGGGATCAATTCGTAGGAGCTTTTAACAACGGTGATGTTGCAACAGTTCCAACAGGATGCTGGATTTCAGCTTCAATTAAAAATGCAGAAGATCAAAGTGGTAAATGGGCAGTAGCAGCTTTCCCAAGAATGTCTGCAAATTCAGATTCAGTTAATGCTTCATCTTGTGGTGGTGCTGGCTGGTATGTATTAAAGAATGTTGGAGATTATGAAACAGCTGTAGATTTCTTAGGAAAGACATTTGCTTCTGATGCAGATTTAATGAATCAATTAGCAAGCGATATTGGATTAGTAAGTACATTAAATGCAGCATCCACAGGTTCTAACTATACTGCTGGTGATGATTTCTATGGTGGACAAGCAGTTACTGGAGATTTAGCTAAATGGAATGGAGATGTTCCAACAGTAAATTATGGTTTACACACTTATGCAATTGAAGACATTATGACTGAAGCTATGCAAGAAATATTAAACGGAGCAGATATTGATTCAAGCTTTTATTACATCATTGCAGACAGGTACAGGAAATAACTTAAGTTTTGCAGGATTAACAAATTATAAGAGGCTGTTAACAGATTCAACCTTTAGAAAAGCGTTAATCAATACAGTTATTTATTTAATAATTCAAGTACCTATAATGATTATTTTAGCACTTGTAATTTCTTCAATGCTAAATGATAAAAGATTAAAAGCTAGAGGATTTTTTAGGACTGCGATATTCTTGCCATGTGTAACATCACTAGTTGCATATTCAATTATCTTTAAAAGTCTTTTCGCTACAGATGGATTTGTAAATGCAATTCTTTTAAAAATTAATTTGATTTCTGAGCCAATAGCATGGATTACACATCCTGTATGGGCTAAGGTGTTAATTATTTTAGCTATTACTTGGAGATGGACAGGATATAACATGGTATTCTATTTAGCCGGTTTACAAGGAATAGATGCTTCAATTTATGAAGCCGCTGATATTGACGGTGCAAGTGCATTTGTTAAATTTAAAAACATCACGCTGCCATTATTAAAACCAATAATACTATTTACTACAATAAATTCAACAATTGGCACATTACAATTATTCGATGAAGTTGTCAATATAACTAATGGTGGACCAGCAAATGCAACAATTACTATTTCTCAGTATATTTATAACTTATTGTTCAAATATACACCAAACTTCGGATATGCAGCAGCAGTATCATATGTAATTGTTATTTTAATAGTTATTCTATCATTTATTCAATTAAAGGCAGGCGGTGATAAAGATGAGTAAAAAGTCAAAAGTAATAAGCGTACTTAAATATATTTTATTATCAATATTATCATTTATTTCTATCTTCCCATTTATTTGGATGATTATTGCAACAACAAATAAATCAGTTGATGTAACTAAGGGAAAAATGATCCCAGGAAGTTATTTCTTAGAAAATCTTAAGCATTTATTTGAATCAGACCTACAATATGGGACAGCATTTAAGAATTCAATAGTAATTGCCGTAGTAACAACTACAGTAGCAATGATTATTTCCTCAGCAGCAGGTTACGCTTTTGAAGTATATAGAACTAAAGCTAGAGATAGAGTATTTAACTTTATCTTACTATCTATGATGGTGCCATTTGCAGCATTAATGGTTCCTTTGTTTAGATTATTTAGTAAGTTTAATAATATACCAGGATTAAAATGGATTTCATTAAATACTCCAGGATCAGTAATAATTATTTCAGTAGCTACAGCATTCTTAATTTTCTTCTTTAGGCAGAATACAAAGACTTTCCCTAAGGAACTTTTAGAAGCAGCTCGTATTGATGGGCTTGGCGAACTAGGAATATTCTTTAAAATATATGTGCCAACAATGAAGTCTACTTATGCAGCAGCTATTGTTGTAACATTTATGACTAGCTGGAATAGTTACTTATGGCCACTTATTGCATTACAATCAGGTGATAAGAGAACATTACCTCTTGTAATATCAGCATTAGGCTCTTCATATACACCGGATTATGGTATGATCATGACCGCTGTAGTATTAGCAACAATACCAACAGCATTAATCTTCTTCTGTATGCAGAAACATTTCGTTGCTGGTATGACTGGTGCAGTAAAAGGATGATAATATTTTACTAATAACCAATAAAAAAGCTAGTATATTATTTTTAGAAAATGGTAGTATTTAAGTGTAAAAATATTAGAGAGAAAACGAGGGAGAGAATTGTTTATGATTAAGGAACCAACATTAAAATGGCTTACTGATCCAGAAGTATTCAGGGTAAATAGAATAGATGCTCATTCAGACCATCTATTCTATGAAAATAAAGCTGAAATCAATAATGAAATGAAATTAAGACAAAGCTTAAATGGAACATGGAAATTCAGCTTTGCAATGAATCAAGATGAGAGAATTAAGGACTTTTATAAAAGCGATTATGATTGCCAAGGCTTTGATAATATCGAAGTTCCTGGACATATACAATTACAAGGCTACGATAAATGCCAATATATCAATACTATGTATCCATGGGATGGCCATGATGAATTAAGACCACCTTATATTTCAAAAACATATAATCCTGTAGGAAGCTATGTTAAGTATGTTGAGGTAGCTGAAGATTTAAAGGGGAAGGAAACATATATTTCTTTCCAAGGTGTAGAAACAGCATTTTATCTTTGGGTGAATGGTGAATTTGTAGGATATAGCGAAGATACATTTACTCCATCAGAATTTAATATTACTGAATATCTAATAGAAGGAACAAATAAAATTGCAGTTGAAGTATATAAAAGAAGCAGTGCAAGCTGGATAGAAGATCAGGATTTCTGGAGATTTTCTGGAATATTCAGAGATGTATATCTTTATGCAGTACCAAAAAGCCATGTAGAAGATATGTTTATTAAAGCGGGCTTAGATGATAATTATGAAAATGGTGAACTGGCTATTGAATTAAAAATAGCAGGCGAAATGGATTGCCAGGTTAAAGCTTATCTACAGGATAAGGAAGGAAGAATTCTTTATTGTGAAGAAAAAGCAGCTGCAGCAGAAATGGTCTTTGAAGGAATAATTGAGAAGGTTAATAAATGGAGTGCTGAAACACCATATTTATATGATTTATTTATTGAGCTATTAGACCAGGACGGAAATATTATTGAAATTGTGCCTGAAAAAGCTGGCTTTAGAAGATTTGAAATGATTAATAAGGTAATGTGCCTTAATGGAAAGAGAATCATGTTTAAAGGAGTAAATAGACATGAATTTAATTACCAAAAAGGAAGAGCGATAACTAAAGAAGATATGCTTTGGGATATTAAATTTATGAAGCAGCATAATATCAATGCAGTTAGAACTTCCCATTATCCAAACCAAAGTCTTTGGTATAGGCTATGTGATGAATATGGTATTTATCTTATTGATGAAACAAATTTAGAAAGTCATGGATCATGGCAGAAGATGGGTAAGTGTGATCCAGAATGGAATGTTCCGGGAAATTATCCAGAATGGAAAGAAGTTGTTATTGATAGAGCAGAATCTATGCTTGAAAGAGATAAAAACCATCCATCAATATTAATCTGGTCTTGTGGAAATGAGTCATATGCAGGAAGTAATATTTTAGAAATGACTAAGTTCTTCCATAAGAGAGATAGTTCAAGAATAGTTCATTATGAAGGAGTATTCTGGAATAGGGATTATGATGAAATAAGTGATATGGAAAGCAGAATGTATGCTAAACCTGTGGAAATTGAAGAATATTTAAATAATAATCCACAAAAACCATATATAAGCTGTGAATATATGCATGCAATGGGTAATTCCTGTGGAGGAATGCATTTATATACTGAATTAGAAGATAAATATGAAATGTATCAAGGCGGATTTATCTGGGATTATATAGATCAAGCTGTTGAAAGAATAAATGAAAAAGGTGAAAAAGTCTTAGCTTATGGCGGAGATTTTGATGACAGAGCAACAGATTATGGCTTCTGTACTAATGGAATAGTATATTCAGATAGGACTATCTCACCTAAGGCTCAGGAAGTAAAACATCTTTATGCTAATGTTAAGCTTACACCTGATGAAAATGGAGTAATGATTAAAAATGATAATTTATTTGTAAGTACAAAAGATTATGATTTTGTATGCAGCATTGAAAGAGAAGGGGTAAGTATTTACGAAACAACTTTACACTTTGAAGTAATACCAGGCGAAAAGAAATATTATAATATAAATTGGCCTGAACTTGAAAAAAATGGAGAATGTACCTATAATATATCTATGAGAATTAATAAGAATATGCTTTGGGCAGAAAAAGGCTTTGAAATAGCTTTTGGACAAGCAATAGCAAATGTAAAGGTTTTAGAAGAAGACCAGCAGAATAGTGATTCTATATTAGAAATTGTTCATGGTGATATAAATATTGGAGTAAAGGGTAAAGGTTTTGCTGCAATGTTCTCTAAACAAGAAGGTGGAATTATTTCTTTAGTTTATGATGGAAAAGAATATATAACTAGAGTACCTAAGACATCTTTCTGGAGAGCAACAACAGATAATGATAGAGGAAACAGGCATGATTTTAGATGTTCAGAATGGTTAACAGCAGGTCTATCTCAAAAAGCACAATCTTTTGAGATAAAAGAAGAAGCAGATAAAGTTACACTTACATTTGAATATCTACTGCCAACTAGTGTTAAGACAACTAATACAGTTGAATATACTGTAACACCAGATGGAAGGATTCATGTAAAGGCTGAGTATAAAGGTGTTGAAGGATTATCTGAAATGCCGATGTATGGAATGGACTTTAAACTAAAATCAGAATTAAGCAGATTTGAATTTTTAGGTTTAGGACCTGAGGAAAATTATATAGATAGAAATAAGGGAGCAAGGCTTGGATTATATAAGAGCACTGCTAAAGAAAATCTATCTAAATATTTAATGCCTCAGGAATGTGGAAATAGAACAGGAACTAGATATGTTAAGGTAGTAAATGAACATAATGAAGGTTTATGTTTCACTTATGAAAATACACCATTTGAATTTAGTGTACTGCCATATAGTGCATATGAATTGGAAAATGCAATGCATGTAGAAGAACTGCCAGCAGTTAACTATATATGGGTACGTATTATAGGAAAACAAATGGGTGTTGGTGGAGATGACAGCTGGGGAGCTCCTGTCCATGAACAATATCTGATACCATCTAATAAAAATTTAAGCTTTGCATTTAATATATCAAAGGCATAATCTTATAATATTTTGTATTAAAGGGTGATTGTATGAAGGAATATTGTAAGGTCTTAATAGTTGATGATGAATATATTATGAGACAAGGCATGAAGCATATGCTTGAATGGGAAAAGGAAGGTTTCACAATAGTTGGGGAAGCTAGTAATGGTGAAGAGGCTTTAGAATTAATAGAAAAACTAAAACCACATATTATTCTATCAGATATAGTTATGCCAGTTATTAATGGAATGGAATTTTCACAAATTGTACAAGAAAAGTATCCTGAAATACAAATTATTATTTTAAGTAGTTTCGATAATTTTGAATATGTAAAAACAACATTATTAAGCGGGGTTGTGGATTATATTTTAAAACCAACACTAAACCCTGCTGATTTGTTGATAACTATGAATAAAGCTGTGGAAAGAATACCAAATTTTGAACTTAGCAAAAATGAAGGTCTTTCTTATAAGAAGTTATTAGAGAGATATTTATTGGGCTTTGAGCAAAATTTGGATACTGCGGCTTTTTTTGAGTGTTTTCCAGATACATGTTTTAGGTTATTAGGCATTAATTTAAAGCAATGCTGTAAAGGCAATAAAACATTAATTAACGAAATAAAATCAATAGTAGATAAGTATTTTGCTAGCCAAGAACATTTTAAGGCAGTAAGGATGACGTTAAATGGTGAAATATTATGCTGTGTAATAAATTATAAAATCAGCCATAATGTAAACGTTATTAATAAAATTGGTGAATTATTAAAAAATAAAAAATTGTGCAGGGATAATTATTTCTTTGTGTTAACGAAAGAATTTAAAGATATCGGAAAAGTAAAATCAGTATATGAAGAAGAGCTAATACCTCATTTAGCAGACCGTTTTTATTATAAAGATTCTAATTTCCTTGTTTTAGATGATGTAGATCATAATTATACAGAAAACTTAAAGTTTGATTTTGATGAATATTATAATCTTATCAAATATAAAAAGTATAACGAGGCTATAGGAGATTTTCAAAAATATATCCAAAAGCTTATAGCAAGAAATAAAGATGAATATTCATTAAAAAATTTAACTAAAAACCTTTTATATAATTTAGCAGTTAATATAGATATAGATGAAATAACTAATGATAATATTAGAATAGGTTACTTTAAGAAAATTGATAATGCAGAAAATATAGAAGAGTTTCAAATTTAATTACTATTATCTATCATCATATTTTAATACACATTCAAAAGAAGGATTTAATGAATATTTAAATAAAATAAGAGTTAAAAAAGCTTGTGAGCTGTTGAAAAATTCTTCAATTGCAGTGGCTGAAGTAAGTAATAGCGTTGGCTATTCAGATCATAGTTATTTTTGCAGGGTGTTTAAGAAGATTGTAGGTATTACTCCAAGCAAATATCGTAGAAGCGAAATGATTAAGGCTGGTGAAGCAGATGAAGTATAAAGTTCAGCTGAATAGTTTGATTTTTAAAATATTATTTACTGTGGCAGCTGGAATATTAAGCATAGCAGTAATCATCAGCATTACCACTATAAATATTTCTAAAAAGACTTTTTCTGAAGTATATAGCAATTCACAGCAGCATATTTTTGAGCAGATTTATGATGATTTATATGATTTCCATGGAGAAGTGATAAGTGTCATAAACTTAATAGGTTCTAACTGGGCATATAGATATTATTTTCAGGACAATGAATTGTCTAATACAGAATTATATAAAACTATTTATTATGTGGACAAGAACTTAAAAGATACCATTAGTGGAGAATTAGAGGATACTACTGTAATGATTCTAGGGCTTAATGGAAGCTCATATATTAATAGATCAGATAAGATAGTATACAACAAAAGTGACATATTAGATAGTGAGATTACGGCTAAGGCATTAAAAGATAAGGATACTATACTGTATCAATATTTAAATTCTGGTTTTACTGATAGTACTAGGAATACACCAGTTATTATGATAACTAAGGCAATAACTGATAGTGAAACTGGTGAAGTGTTTGCAGTGGTATATATCACCATAAAAGAAAGTGATTTTGAAAAAAAATATCAGTATTTCACTTCAAAAATTAATGATATTTATATTTTAAATAATGAAGACCAGGTGATTTCTTCTACCTACAAAAATCAGTTGGGGAAATATGATATTTCTATCAGCGATAAAAAAGAAGGAGAAGAAATAATAATAAAACAGGATGGAAGTAAAAAGACAATAATTACTCAGAACCTGCAGTATTCTCACTTAAAAATATATGGAGTAATCAATAATAATATAGCTGTAGGAAAGATGTATGATATCAGTAGGATAATTTTAATTTCTACATTGATTACAGCAATGGTATTGATAATTCTCTGTATTTATATCAGGCAGGTAACTAAACCTTTATCTAAACTGGTAAGTAAAATGTCTTCTGTAAGAAAAGGCAATTTTAATGGCTATGTAAAAATAGAGGGAGCAGAAGAAATAAAGGAATTATCTGAAACCTATAATTATATGCTGCAGGATTTAAATAAATATGTTAGGGAACTTGTAAATATACAAAATGAAAAGAGGAAAGCTGAAATACATGCCTTACAGATGCAGATTAATCCTCATTATGTCTTTAATACTTTAGCAAGCATTAAATGGCTTATCTGGCAGGGGGATAAGGATAAGTCAGTAAAAGTAATTGATGCGTTTATTTTGCTTTTAAGAAATACAATTAGTAATAAAAATGAATTTATTACAATAAAAGATGAAATAATAAATTTAAAAAATTATGTATTAATAAATAATACCAGATATGGAGATGATATATCTGTAGAGTATTTTATTATGATTAAATGTGAAGACTATTTAGTACCTAAGCTTATTTTACAGCCATTTATTGAAAATGCTTTTTTCCATGCGTTTCCAAGGGGACAGAAGGGTGAAATACAAGTTTTTATTTATGAAAAAGAAGAAAATCTCTGTTTTGAAATCGTTGATGATGGAATAGGAATGGATGAAGAAAAAATACAGAGAATAATGAGCAAGGATAATCAGGATAGTAGTACTGAACATTTTACAGGTATAGGGGTAAATAATGTAGATGATAGGATAAAGCTTATTTATGGAGAAGGATACGGCATAGACATATCTAGCAAAGTAAATGAAGGAACAAAAATCATGATTAAATTACCCAAAAAACTTAAGTAAAAATATTGAAAAAATTTACAGTATATGGTAACATGTACTCATGCAGGTGTGGCGGAATTGGCAGACGCACTAGACTTAGGATCTAGCGCCAACCGGTGTAAGGG
>CAKVNP010000047.1 GCA_934777095.1 uncultured Clostridium sp.
GAAATATCTGATATTTGTGTAGCTTGTACCCATTTTCCTTCAACTGGAATTGGAGCACATGCATGATTAGCGCCTTTGTTTACAACGCACATTTCTTCAACTTCTCTTGAATACATCATATATTGATTCCTCCCTAAATATTGCTTAGTTATAGCTTGTCTATTTTATTGATAATATGTAGACTACTTTATAACTGGGTCAAATTTTATCCCGCTTGGGTAAAATTCATCCTACTGTTAATATCATAACAAATGTATTTATTGCCAACAAGCCTTTTTTTTAAATTTTCTGAAAAAATTATATTTTTATACCTTTTACTTGAAAATTATTATCATTTATTTTCTATCTTTTTGCATTAATAGATATAAAAAGGCATTGTTTTCACAATGCCTTCTTATTTTTCTTAACCAAGCACTACATCTAGTACCATCATTACAATAAATCCCATAATTAATCCAATTGTAGTTAAAGTTTTATTTTCTATAGATGCTTCTGGCAATAATTCTGAACCAATAACTGAAACCATTGCTCCAGCTGAAAAAGCTAAGAAAAATGGTAGCATACTACGGACAGTTATTGCTGCTAAAGCACCTAATACTCCTGATATAGGCTCAACTATACCTGATGCCTGTCCATAAAAGAAACTTTTGCTTCTGCTAAGACCTTCTCTCCTTAACGGTAAAGAAACAGCTGCTCCTTCTGGAAAGTTTTGCAACCCTATACCTATAGCTAATGAAATAGCAGCTCCAATTGTCGCACTTGGAATCCCCGCTGCAACTCCTCCAAACGCTACACCTACAGCTAATCCCTCAGGAATATTATGGAGTGTAACTGCTACTACTAAAAGAATACTTTTCTTTATTCCTTCCCTATTTATACTTGGCTCTTGGTTATTTTTTACTGTAATAACACCATATGAATATTTATCCATCATTTTATCAGCTAAGATAATAAATATGCCACCTGCAAAAAAACCTATAGCTGGTAATAAAAATTCACTATATCCAAGCTCCTCACATAGTTCAATAGCTGGATTTAACAATGACCAAAAACTTGCTGCCATCATTACACCTGCACCAAATCCAAGCATGCAGTTTAAAATCCTCCTATCAACTTTTTTAAAGAAAAACACTAATGATGCACCTAATGCTGTAATAAACCAAGTAAAAACCGTTGCTAAAAATCCTTGGAAAACAGTATTTAAACTAGTAAACCATTCCATTCTCTTTGTACCTTCCGTCCTTATTTATCCTTACAGTACAATATATTATTTTTTTCTACAACTGCTACTAATAATTTCATTAATCAATATTATTTAGCCTAATGAAATTTTGATTCGCGGTCTATTGACAAATTTATTTCCACATGTTAACATAAAATATATCAACTAGCCGCCATGGCGGAACTGGCAGACGCACATGACTCAAAATCATGCGGTTTTACCATGTGGGTTCGATTCCCACTGGCGGCACCATATAAGAATTAAAGCACTGAAACAATAGGTTTCAGTGCTTTAATTCTTATATTAAATAAAAATATTCTGAATTTCAGTAACATCCCTTAAAGTGGTATTCAGCAGACCGGAAACTATATTACTACTGTCTAGTTCTTCACCATATACTAGTTCCCTCTTTGCATTAATATAAGCAAAGCCTACTCCTTCCTTTAAGCATCCATCATAAATCTTTTTATCTCCTGGAAAATCAATAAATATACCTTTATATTTTTCTTTAAAAAACTTAACTGTTGTCTCTAATATATCCTGTTCAGATTTATTTAAAGAATTATTATCCTCCATAAATACAAAAGCTCTACAGCCGCTATCATAATAGTATTTTATTAATCTGCTATTTAATGCTTCCTGAAAGTTTTGTCCGTTAACCTTTATATACAGTACATAGAGAATATTCCGCTTCTTTAAGCTATTTAGATCCAAGCCTTTTTTCAGATCCTCAACTTTAATTATCGGCACCACATTTCTAGCATTATAAAAATAATCAACCATTTCTTCATCTAACATACTGCCTTTAACCATTATAGGAAAAATAATTTCTGGTGTTTCTAAGAATATTTTTAATATTTTTTTATAATTGACTATGTTATCATCAGCAAATGCCATAACAGATACTCCTGCATCCCTACAGCCACTTATTATTTCATTCCATAATTGAATGTCTATATTCATACTGCTATTCTGCTTTTCCACAACAACAGCCGCCGGATATACTATACCTCTTTTTTCATTTTTATTTCTAATCTTATCAGCAGTCTTCTGCTTCAATAAAATTCCCATCATTTTTCTGCCATAACTTAAATCTCTTAATGATATCCTACTAATTTCGTCCTTTACTATTTTATTGCATTCTTCCACCAAATTTATTAAATCTTCATTTAATACGTCTTCTAATTTAGATGCCATATAAATATTCCTCCTAAAGCATTTACATACTCTATTTATATTTATTTCACATCATATTATGCTTTTATCTTTTAAATAAATAAGCTTTAATAACTCCAAAAAATTCTCTTACATGAAAAACTACCGTAGAACTTATATGTGCCGGTGCTGGATACCCTAGACATTGGAATCCTACCTGTTCTCCTAAATACCTTGCTCTATACATATGAAAATTATTAGTGACTACTGTTATTTTATAATCATCCTTACCCGTTAATTCTTTTAATTTTTCCTTAGTGAATAAAAAATTCTCATAAGTGTTCGTAGATTGATCTTCCATAATTATTTGATCTTCTTCAATATTGTGAGCTACTAGATACTTCTTCATTGCTAATGCTTCTGAAATATACTCCCCTTGGCCTTGTCCTCCTGATACCACAATCTTTACCTCAGGATATTGTTCATTATATTTAACTGCTGTTTCTAGTCTATTTAATAATGCTGTGCTTAATTCACTTCCCCTTAACCCTGCTCCTAAAACAACTAAGTAATCAGGCTTTTCTAAATCATAATGATGCCCATAATAAATGATTACACCTTCTAATAATATAAAAACAGCCATTCCACCTATAAATAATACTTTCAAAATTTTTCTAGTAAATAGGGGTATACACTGCCAGATATTTAAATTGAACTTAATTTCTACTGCTCCATATATAAATAAAATAATTCCTGCTAAACAAAACATATTGGAAAATGCAATAAACCCAAATGCAGCTTTTAAAATTAAGTAGTATAAAACTAAAATCACTCCGCCTACCATAAATATCTTGTCCATCATCTGCTTATTTTTTTTCATATAACCTCTCCTTTCGCTTTTTATTCCATTATAAAAGAAAAGATGAGATATAACTATATATATCTCATCTTTTCTTTACGCCATATACTTATTTCGATTATTGCACCTAATATAAAGTAAAAAGCAATTAAAGAAGAAAATAATTCACTGCTGCCAAACGGTTTTACAATTAGTATTATAGATAAAATAATACTGATTATTCCAATTACTATTCTAAACAAACTTAGCATTTCCTTACTTGTAACAAATTCTACCAATGTATAACTTGCCTTGATAATTAACCAAGCAATAAAAAGTATGAAGCTCTGATCATTAAAATGAATTGCTGCTGCCAATAATATACCTAAAATAATATCTGTAATACATTTATACCTTGTATTATGCCTATCTTCTAAAAAGCTGATTACTATATATGTACTACATAATACTATGGAAAAAATATTATTTATCTCAAATAGAAGCGAAAAACCTATTAGAAGCAATATTATTTCCTTAAGTAATAATATATTCCCCATGGCACTAACTTATTTCCTCCTTCTGATAAAAATAAGTTAATTAATAACTCTCTTTATATTTCGAAAGAAATAAACAAATCTAAAGCAAAACTTCATTGTATTTCATTTCCATTTACAAAATATTTTCCCCACTCTTTTACGTAGCTGCTGCTACACCATTCAGCCATTATTATTTCCTCATCATCTTCAATAGGTATTGTACTAATCGGCGAACCTATCACCATTCCTTTTTCTATTTTGTATATTGATAGGTTATTCCTAAACTGCACTATAGCTATTTGCGCTTCTGGTGAAGTTAATGCATCTTTAAAAAATACTAAGTCTCCTTTTAAGCTTTTCCATGGAACATATAGTGCATTAAAATTTATTAATTTATTATCCATTGGTAATGAAAAAATAATATCCTCTTCTCCTTGTGCCGCCTTTGCCGCCAAAACCCAAATACCTACAGATCTCTTCAAAGTAATATTTCCGTAATATATGTCATTTACCTTTTTATTTCCTTGATCTTTTACCGCATTCTTTATAGACTTATCATATTCTTCTTTATATCTAGCTTTATACTTTTCACCTAATATATCACTTATTTGCAATCCCTCTTCACTATTTACATTATCAACAGGTACAATCTTATAACTATCATATTCATTGTTAAAGTTTTTTCCATAGTATGCTTCTATGCCAATATAATCGTTTCCGATAAAGGTTATAGACGCATATTCATCAACCTTGACATTAGTTTTAATATTTGTTTCATTTTTACCATTTAACTGTTCAATTATTATTTGATTATAATGCATCTCAGCTTCATTTGTATCCATCATTTTCATCTGCCAGATACCATTTAACCTTGGGAAAATTATATTTTCCTTTTCATAAATATCTCCTATCTTTTGATTTTCATAAGGAATCCAAATGGTTCTATAATATTCATTGCTATAGTTTCCTTCCTCATCTTTTTTTCTTGGTGTTTTTAACCCTATCATTACACCTTCATCTAATACTTCTCCATTATGATTTTTTCTAGCCATCCCCTCTAAAAATTCCTCAGTATATTGATTATCTTGATTGCTAATCCTTCCTAATAGATATATTTCTGATTTGTAATTTAAAATCATCTCATTCATTGAGGTAATAAAAAATTCTGCTATTATTCTATCCTGATATATTACTGATATAATATCAATTTCTTTTTCATCTCCATTATAAAAATCACTGATATATAAATCATTTTCATATGATAAGACATAGTTTTTATCAACTACCTTCAGCTTATATTTAACATTATCCATAATGCTATCAAAAATAATAGCCTTCTTCTTATCTAGCTTAATCACCTGATTATCATATATAATACTGCTATTAGATATATATTGATTTTCAGAAACCTCTTCTACTTTCCATAGCCCTAAAAAATTTAAATCATATTCATTTATAGACACTGTTTTAAAAGTAGCTGCCATGACCACTATTAAAATTATTAGTAGACTCCTAATAATGTTTTTCATAATTTTCTTCCTTTTCTGCGGGAATTTGAATTACAACTTTTGTACCCTTATTTTCTTGGCTATGGATATAAAAACTTCCTCGATGTAGTTTAATAATTTCATCGCAAACAGATAAGCCAATGCCATTTTGAGATTTACTATTCTGCCCCTTATAAAATTTCTCCTTAACCCTAGGCATATCTTCCTTACTAATTCCACATCCATCATCTTCTACAATAAAATTTACAAAGTTTTCTTCAATAAATACACTAAGCTCTATGCTGCCGCCTTCATCTGTAAACTTAAAGGCATTGTCTAAAACATTTATTAATACCTGTTTAATTTTATTTACGTCAAATTTTATTTTTCCAATATTCTTATCTATGTCAATAATAAAAATTTTATTTTCATTTGCTGCTCTAGGCATCATTAATTTTCCTATTGAGTTTATAAACTTATCTACGTCACACTCTTCCATATTAATTTGTACTACACCGCTTAATATCTTTGAAAAATCTAATAGTTCTTCTACCATTTTACTTAGCCTATCAGTTTCATCATCAATTATTTCAAGTCCTATTTTAATTGTATCTTGATCATTAATATCATCCTTAAGAGTCAATACCCAGCCCTTAATAGCTGTAAGAGGTGTTCTCAATTCATGAGATACTGATGAAATAAACTGATTTTTAAGTTTTTCCCTGGTATTAATTTCACTAGCCATAAAATTAAGTATATTAGACAATTTTTCTATTTCCTTATTATTATTGATAGTACTTCTAACTGATAAATTCCCCTTTGCCATTTCCTCAGCTATTTCAGTGACTTTCTTGATTGGATTGCTTATATCTTTAGCTCTAATGAAACTTATAATTGATCCTATAGCAACAACAATAAAAGATAAAATTATTAAAATAATAGCTACAGATTTTAATGTACTATCTACCTCTCTTAACGGATAGATAATTCTCATTATGCCAACTTTTTCACCATTTGAAATAATTGTTTTTGAAACAATCATTACGTTTCCCTTGTAATAGTCTAATTTGCCAGTCCATATTCCTTCTCCTTCAGTTATCGCTTTTTTTATATCTGGCGTATTTAATATTTCATTATCTCTTATCCCCTCTGAATCCATAATAAGAGCACCATATATATTCATTATTTCTGTTCTATTTTCAGTATTTTGCCAAAATGCATCTACATCATCATAAATATTTTCTTCCAATGAATAACCTGAAAAATATTTATTATAAAATGTTATAGATGACTCTATTTGATTTTGTAAAAACTTTTTTGTATTATCATAATAATAGCCTTTCAGATATATCATCATCAATATATCTATTATTACAATAGTTACTATGATGACCGCTAAAAAGTTTTTAGTAAGCCTGCTTCTTATACTTTCCATCTATATCCTACACCCCATACTGTTTCTATATATTTGGGCTCCGATGGATTATCTTCAATCTTCGCTCTTAACCTTCTAATATTTACATCTATTATTTTTCTATCTCCGAAGTAATCTTTTCCCCAGATAAGATCAAGTAATTGGTCACGTTCAAATGCCTTCATAGGATTTTCTAAAAATAATTTCATAAGTAAATACTCTGTGGGAGTAAGTTCTAATTCCTCATCATCTTTTTTTATTATTTTACTGTACGTATCAATAAGAAATCTTCCTCTTTTTATCATATTATCTTTAGAATTACTACCAATCCTCCTTAGTATAGCTTTAATTCTAAGGATAAGTTCCATTGGATTAAAAGGTTTTACAATATAATCATCTGCACCATATTCCAATCCCATAATTTTATCCATATCCTGTCCTTTTGCTGTAAGCATAATTATTCCTATATCCTGATTTAACTGCCTTATTCTTCTAGAAGTCTCATATCCGTCTATTCCAGGAAGCATTAAATCTAGTAATACCATATCAATATTATTTTCTTGTACAATTTTTACTGCCTCTTCGCCACATTCAGTTTCAAATACTTTATATCCATTACGTTTTAAATTAATCATCAAAAAGCTTCTAATATTTTTTTCATCTTCTACGATTAAAATAGTTTCCATATTTACTCCTTAATAAACAATAAACCTTATGCAATAAATATATTATTAGCATAAAGTTTATTTTCTACTTATCTTATTGTTCTGAATTCATATCCTAAAGATTTTAAATATTTGATATTTTTATCTAATGAGTATGCAGTTGTTTCCTTCATATCTGTATCATGCATTAATACAACTATCACATCATCATTTCCATATAAATCCTCAACAGTTCCTTTCAATTCATCATTCAGCTGCTCTTCACTTTTAGAAAATGCTTCTGCATCTCCATTTAAAGTATTCCAATCAATATATGCATATCCTTCATCATTCAGCCTCTTATCTAATTCATTTGCCTCCCATGAACAACGACCACCAGGCATTCTGATAATTTTGCTATTCAGGGAATATCCTAGAGTATCATTTATTATCTTTTCTGTTTTATGTAGATCTTCCATAAAGAAATCAACATCAGCTTTACCATTAGGATATAGCAGGTTATAATTATGGCAATATCCATGATTTCCAATAGAATGTCCCTCTTCTGCTATTCTTCTTAAAGCATTTTTGCTATCCTCACTTCTTTCTATGGAAGTTCCTAAAACAAAAAAAGTTGCTTTAACATCATTTGCTTTTAATACATCTAATATCTCATTAGTAACATGGCTAGAAGGCCCATCATCAAAGGTTAAATATGCAATCTTCTTACCATCTTCCCTTTGAAAATTCCAGCTATTTATTCTTTCTTCAATTTCTTTTCCATTATCACTATAACTATAATTCTGTTCTATTTTTTCTTGATTTATCTGCTGTGTATTTTCAACTACTAAGTTTTCCATAGCAGGTACAGTAACTTCATACTCTATATTTCTTATATCCTTTGCACTAATCTTTGAAATAGTTAATCCTGAAACGCTTACTACTACAAAACTTATACCAATTATTTTTATCATTAATTTATTAATCTTACATCTAATCTTTTTACTTTTCATCTTTTGTTCCCTTCACGCTTATCCTTAGTACATCTTGATTATAAATCATTTCATTTATTAATAATTTACAAAATGGTTACAATATAGTTTCATAAAAAAAAAGACTAGCTAACAATTATGCTAACCAATCTAAAAATATTTATCCCCTTTTTTAGTTGCTTATTACTTTGTCCAAAAATTCTATACATCTATCGCTTTTTGCTGCCCCAAAAACTTCATATGGTGTACCCTCTTCAACTATATATCCACCATCCATAAAAATTACCCTATCAGCGACTTCTCTGGCAAACCCCATTTCATGAGTAACTACTACCATGGTCATGCCATCTCTTGCTAAATCTTTCATTACGCTTAATACTTCCCCAACCATTTCAGGATCTAAAGCAGATGTAGGTTCATCAAAAAGCATTATTTTGGGCTCCATAGCTAATGCCCTAGCTATTGCTACTCTTTGTTTCTGACCTCCTGACAAACTGCTCGGATATTGATTTTTTTTATCTTCCAGTCCAACTTTCCTTAATAGCTCACAAGCCTTTTTTTCAGCACTCACTTTATCCATTTTTTTAATCAGCTTAGGTGCCATAGTAATATTTTCTAATACTGTTAGATGATGAAATAAGTTAAAACTTTGGAATACCATACCTATATCTTCTCTTAATTTATTTATATCAGCTTTTTCATCAAAAAGATTATGACCTAATACTTCGACTCTGCCCTCACTTATTTCTTCAAGTGCATTAAGGCATCTTAAAAATGTACTTTTTCCTGAACCTGATGGTCCAATGATACATACTACTTCTCCCTCTGATATATCTAAGCTGATATCTTTAAGTACTTCTAATTTTCCAAAACTCTTTTTTAAATTATTCACTCTAATTATCATATGCTAGTCTCCTCTCAACAGCCTTTGAAGCAAAGGTTAATAGTGTTATTAATATCAAATACATCATTGCAACAATTCCATAAACCTCCATGCATCTGAAATTTGAGGCAATAATAATCTTTCCACATTGAATAAGTTCTTTAACACTTATTACAGTTAAAATTGATGTATCCTTTATTGCTATAATAAATTGATTCATAATTGATGGAATCATTATTTTAATAGCCTGTGGCAATACTACTTTTATCATTGCCTGGCTATGGCTCAACCCTAAAGAGCGGGCCGCTTCCAGCTGCCCTTTATCAACTGCTTCTATACCGCCTCTAAATATCTCTGAAAGATATCCACCAGCATTAAAAGCTAGGATCGCTATACCTGCACGAACGGGATTAAATGTTATTCCAAAAACTTGTCCTAATCCAAAGTACACAAATAATGCTTGGATCATTAAAGGAGTACCCCTATCAATAAAAATATATATTGTTGATATCCCCCTTAATATTTTTGATTTTGAGATACTCATCAATCCAAAAACCAGACCTATTATAGTAGCAAAAATCAGCGCAAAAAATGCTATTTCAATTGTTACTGCTAAACCTGATAACAGGCTTGGCAGACTGCTTTTTAGTATTTCAAAAAAACTCATATACCTTTACCTCTTTCCTAATTGCTTCTAAGTCTTCTGAAGCATAATATTTTTTCCTATGTGATTATTGGTTTATATATTTTCCAACAATATCATCATATGTTCCATTTTCCTTGATAGTTTTTAGTCCTGCTTGGAATTTTTCCATTAATTCTTTGTTTGAACCTTTTTTAACTGCAAATCCATAATCAGCTGTAGTAACTTTATCACCAACAATTTTTAATTTACCATCATTATCAACTTTAATTTTATAAGCTATTACTGGATAATCTTCTAAAGCAAAATCTGCATTTCCATTTTCCACAGCCATAAACATTGTTGGTGAATCTTCGTAATGGCTTACTTTTAACTCATATTTATCTTCGTTTTCTAAAGCCCACTTTTCTCCTGCCGTTCCATTTTTGACAGCTACTGCTTTTCCTTTAATATCATCTATGCTTTTTAATTCTTCATTATCACCTTTTGCAACAATTGATAGTCCTGATTCAAAATATGAATCTGAAAAATCCAAAGTTTGTTTTCTTTCATCTGTTATGCTCATACCAGCAATTCCTCCATCTAATTGATTAGAAGTAATTCCTGGAATTATCGCACTAAAATCCATCGGCTTTAATTCATACTTAAATCCTTCTGCTTCTGCTACTGCTGCTAGTATTTCAACATCAATACCTTCATA
>CAKVNP010000048.1 GCA_934777095.1 uncultured Clostridium sp.
GTTATATTTAATACATTTATATCGACAATATTCCAATGAAGAGGTTAGAAAGAAGATTAATAATCTTACTTATGAAAAAGAATTTATTGAGCTATGTGATAAATTTGATAAGGATATTTTAAATAAAGGTATTGGCAGCTTTAGAAGGGCTGGAATAATTGCCATAGCAGAAAAGCCAGCTATTATTATAGAAGAAACTAAAGAAGTTCCAATGAAGTTATTATTAATGGCAGACCCTGAGATTAATGCGGTTAATAAATATATTAATGAATCCTTAATTTTTATAGCTCAGAATTATGAAGAAGTAATTGGTGTTATTGCGATAAAGAAGATTAACGAAGAGATTTATGAAATTATGAATTTAGCGGTAGATAATGCTTATAGGGGTAAGGGAGTAGGAAAGAAACTTATTAATAAGGCAGTAGAAACAGTTAAAGCCTTAGGTGGCAGAAAAATAATTATAGGTACTGGCAATTCATCAATTATTCCTTTAATGATTTATCAAAAAGCAGGGTTTACAATCTATGAGATTAAGAAGAATTTCT
Source organism: uncultured Clostridium sp. (assembly GCA_934777095.1). Taxonomy (GTDB): domain Bacteria; phylum Bacillota; class Clostridia; order Clostridiales; family Clostridiaceae; genus Clostridium. Next base: position 546 of record CAKVNP010000048.1, read on the forward strand.
TTATAGATAATTATCGTGATGAAATATGGGAAAATGGAATCAGGTGTACTGACATGATTATGTTAGAAAAGAATATATAAATCTTCCTGGCATGCAAGATTAAAGGATAGTGTTTATTGGGGTGGAGTCCACTATAAATAGAACTTTTGAAATAAAGTCAAAAGTGGTAATATATGTTTATAATGTTATGAGAGGTGATTTTTATGTGTTGGAAAAATAACAAAATGAGTGGCTTAAGCTCTGTGCAATGACTAAGGAGACATGTAGAAGTTGTTCAGAGCGGAGTTTGAAAGTTTAACTTAAGCGCATGTTTCCATTAGTTTTTGCAGTTTTATTTACAAGATAAAAAAATGTAGATAGGAGCTGGAAACTATGAGATATGAAAAAGCGCAGGATATTCTGCCTTCAAATATAATTGAAATATTACAGGAATATATGGAAGGTGGATATTTATATATCCCTAAAAAGGATGAAAATAAGAAATCTTGGGGGGATAATACCGATACTAAAAGTATGTTAAAAACGAGAAATGAAGAAATAGTAATTAAATATTCAAATGGTAAGTCAGTAAGAGATTTATCAGTAGAATATTATCTGACTGAAGCTAGTATCAGAAGAATTATCAGGCAGATACGAGATACGGCGTAAATTAGTAATTAATAATTTAAATGATGATTTAAATTCCCCAGAAGGGGAATTTTTTTTGCTTAAAATGAACATGTTTATTTCTGAAATATTTGTGAACTTGAGCCTTTATTAGATAAATCATATGATAAATATAGAAAAAGCAAAGTTTAATAAAATAATGAACCAGGTAGCAGGTCTGCAGGGAATTATTGATCAAAGTGATTATTATAGCATTGATTCTAAAATAGAGGGAATTTCTTATGGGTTAGGAATTAGGGAACTTTTAGAACAAAATCCTATGGAGCTGAGTGGCGAGCAGAGGACAAAGGTTTTGCTTGCCAAGCTCCTTTTAGAAAAGCCAGATATTTTGTTGCTAGATGAACCTACAAATCACTTGGATGAGGAAAATATAACTTGGCTAAAATCATATTTAACTAATTATGAAAATGCCTTTATCTTAATATCTCATGATTTAGAATTTTTAAATTCAGTGGTAAATGTAATTTATCACCTTGAGCATAAGAAGCTTACCAGATATCCAGGAAATTATGAAAAATATTTAAAGTTATATGAAGAAAGAAAAAAGGATTTATTATTACAATATAATAAGCAGCAGGAGGAAATAGCAAAACTAGAGGAGTATATCAGAAAAAATAAAGTAAGGACTGCAACAGCAGCACAAGCTAAATCAAGAGAGAAAAAACTTGATAAGATAGTGAGGATTGAATTAAATAGAAACAAGCCAAAACCTCATTTTGATTTTAAATTTTCAAGAGGCTCTGGAAGTATAATTTTTGAAACTAAAGATTTAGTAATTGGGTATGATAAACCACTTACTAAGCCATTAAAGTAAAAAAGGAAGAATTAAAAAGGGCTTTAATCCAATATGAAGGCAGTGTTATTCTAGTAAGCCATGAAGCTGAATTTTATAAGGATATAGTAACTAAAGTGTGGAATTGTGAAGAATGGAGAAGATAATAAAAGGCAATATTAATAAATAAATTAGGACTAATTATACCTCATTAGATATGGAAGTACAAATTAATGAAGAATTAGATTTAAATCCTCTGAATTTTTTCAGAGGATTATTTATTATTGGTCAAAAAAAGATAAATAATGTATAATAAAAATACAATAGTAATCGTTAACATTGTTATTGTTATATATTGTGAATTTGTGGTATAATTTTACATAGAACGGTAGAAAAGGGGCTTAGATTTATGAATATTTTTAGAAAATCCAATAAGGAAAAGAGTAATAATACAGCAAAAGTTGAAAAGCAAGCAGAAATAAGAAATAAAGTTAATGAATCAGTAAATGATAAGCAAGAGAAAAAGGAAGAATTTATAACTACTTTTGATAGATATGGTAGAAGGGTAAGTATTCCTAAGGATGTGTGGAAAAACAATTTATTGCCATCTCTTATAAAGGCACATTGGACAAACCCTACTGCTTTATACAATGATATTTTAAGCGGAGTTCAAAATGGTTTATCCAATGAACTTAAAGAAGCAGCTGAACATTTAAGAGAAATTGATCCAATAAAGGAAAGAGCATATACTATGCTTTCAATTACTTATGTAAAATGTAAACTTTTTGATGAAGCAGAAACAGCATTAATGGAATTTATCAATACTTATGGCAAAACTGGTACTATTATGACTAACCTTGCTAAAGTATATTATGGAAAAGATGAAAAAGATAAAGCTGAAGAGGTACTATTAGAGGGATTAAAGCTAGATCCAAATCAAAGTAATGGGCTGCCTTGGTATGCAGCAATGCAATTTGAAAAATTAGGAAATGAAGGATTGATGGCTGCCTTCAATGAAATAGCAGAAGTTAAAGGAAGCTGGCTTCCACAAGTACTTATTGCTAGAGAGTACCTAAAAGAAAAGGATATTGATAAGGCTAAAGAGCAGTATGAAAATATTAAAGAAATAGTCAGCACTAATGGCTCTGCCTTAGCTACAATTACTAATGATTTAGGTAGATGTGGATTAGGTGAAGAAATAGTTGAATATTTAGAACCAATTTATCAAGTTAAAAAGCATGGAATACCAACAGGTATAAATTTAATTAATGCTTATTTAATGACTAAAAATATAGAAAAAGGTGAAGCTTTATTAAATGAATTAATGAAGCTAGAGGTTCCAGAAGTAAAAGGAACATTAATGAATTTATCAAGCCAATTTATTAAATTAAAAGCTATGCAGGCACAGCCTATGCCAGCAAAAGATTTAAAGGTAGAAATGATTGTTTTAAATAAGCCAGTATGGTATTACGGATTAGAAAATCCTAAATGGCTGTTAGAAAGAGAAGTTTCAAATGAAAAGATAGTATTTATTCCATATGCAGATATTATCAAGGACAACAAAGAGGGAAAAGCACATCAATTAAATGAAATTGGAAGATTTACTAGATCAATTCCACTATATATTGGTGAAAATATAATCTTTAACTCTCATTATGATTATAATTATGTTACTCCATTTGCTGAAAATTTTGGACCTGTGGTAAGCAAAAAGCCTTATACTGCAGAAGCAATTAGGGATATCGCTATGAAGACAGGTGCTTCATATGTAGTAACAGGAACACTTTCAACAATTTATAATTGTATTGAAGTAATCAATGTTATTTATGATGTAAAGAGAGATGAATTTAAAAAGCTGGAAAAGCTTATTGAAAGACAATCCTTTGGTAAAGATTTAAATGATATGATAGATGAAATAAGAACAGAGTTCTGTGGAGACAATATAGATAAAACTTACTATTACAGCATGCCAAATCCTAATGAAGTACAGGGATACATTACAGCTTTAGGGCAAAACTTAACACAGACACTTATTCAAAGAAAATTCTTAAATAAAGATAAATTAAATGGTGAAAGAAATATTCTAGATTGGTATTTAAATTTAGCCATAGCAAATTCTAAAAATGAACTATCTAAATTTATGTTAATTTCTGGCCTTGCAAAAAGTAAAGAATATGGCTCAGAGATATACCTAGAATTTAAGCAGCAGATTTTAAATCTTTTATTAAGAGATAAGGAAAATAAAACAGTTAATAAACTTATGCCATTAGTATATAAAATATATGATATGGAAAAAGAATATGCTGAATCAAAAGCAGCTTTATCACAAGATTGCAATGACCCATATTATAAAGAATGGTTAGAAAGAATATAAGAATTATTATTGTGAAATTAACAGATTAAGGGAACTTTTAGGAGTTCCCCTTTGTATTAATTTTAATTGGAAAAAATATACAGGTAGAAAGTTGATATAGTATAATTTAAGTAAGATTAGAGGTGGGGATATTATTATGGAGTATAAATTAGAAAATGAAAATTTAATTGTATTAGCAAGCACTTATGGTGCAGAACTTCATAGCATTAAAGAAAAAGCAGACAATACAGAATACTTATGGAATGGTGATGAAAAGTATTGGAAGTGTCATGCGCCAGTTTTATTTCCTATAGTAGGTAAGGTTAATGGTGGAAAATATAAAGTTGAAGGCAAAGAGTATGAACTTCCACAACATGGATTAGCAAGAGTAAGGGAATTTGAGGTAGTTTGCAAGAGTGAGACTACCATAGTGTTTCAATTAAATTATGATGAAAAAACGCTAAAAGTATATCCATATAAATTTACTTTAAGAATAGGATATGCCTTGTTTGAAAATGGAATAGAAACAAGCTACGAAGTTATCAATATGGATCAAAAGGAAATTTATTTTTCAATAGGAGCACACCCAGCGTTCTTATGTCCTATTGTTAAAGGCGAATCCTTTAATGATTATTATTTCAAATTTTCTGAAGAAGAAAATTGTCAGCGAATGTTATTAAATAAAGACGGTAATCTTACTGATAAAAAAGGAGAAGGATTAAATAATTCAGCAGTGATTAAATTGAATCAAGAATTATTTAAAGATGATGCCTTAATATTTGATAATTTAAGTTCAACAGAAATATCTTTATTAAGTAATAAATCAAATAAGGGAATAACCATGGACTTTTCAGGATTCCCTTACCTAGGGCTTTGGAGTAAGCCTAGTGGTGCACCTTTTGTATGTATAGAGCCATGGTATGGACATGCAGATTATGAGGATTTTAGTGGAGAGTTTAAAGAAAAGGAAGGGGTACAAAGATTAGCTGTTGGAGAGAGTTTTAAAGCTTCATATACAGTAACTATAAAATAATTAGTATAAATGGTGAGAAAAATGAGCGAAGTAGATGGAATAATTTTCGAATCATTTAAAGACTAAGGTATTATGGGTTTATGGACCTATAGTAAATGAAACTATTAAGGAAAATATTAAATTACTGAATAAAATAATGCCATAAGCTTTAATAGCTTATGGCATTATTTTATTAAAGTTTAACAGCTGCCAGTTTAAAATATAAAAGGACTTATAAATCCATTAGAAGTAAGCTGTGATATTTTTACTTCTGAAATTCTCAATAACTTTTCTCCATAGTATAGCCATTTGCCGATATAGTTTTCTATATAACTTGGGAAAACAAAATGATCAGGATCATATTTATAATCCTCTTTTAGTTTTAGCAGAGTATAATATTGCTCTTTAGTAAAAGGTAATGAGAGGTCTTGGATATTACAGCTAATATCGATAACTTCATATTTATCAAAGGTAACATATCCATAGGAGTATGTTAAAATCATCAGTGTATTACGGATGATATAGCCGATTAAACAAATTTCTCGTCCATAATCACACTTTAGTTGTCTAAGGTCATTTTTTAAATTAATTAAAGCAGTATAATTTCTAGCGATATCTTCCTGCATATTAAAGTATAAAGGAAGATTTTTATAGCTGTTTTCAATAAAATTATTTCTAGAATAAAAAATTTTACCTTCTAAATAGGTGGACCAAATGAAGTAGGTTCCTTTAGTACATAAATTCCTAAATTCATCAATAGTAAAGTGATAACCAGCCTAAGGGAATATTCATTTCATTGCATATATTAATAGCGGCTGCTGCTTTTTTTTCTAAAGAGCAATTATCTATAATAATGAGAAAATCTATATCACTTTTTTCATTATAGCTGCCTCTTATATAGGAGCCAAATATTACAATACTTTCTATGGAGTGCTTTGTAGGTGTAATGTGAAAAATTTTTTGATTAATTTTAATTTCCACAAATCGTCACTCCTTATAAATTATCTATATATATAATATGATAAGCTGTTGTAAATGTTAAAAAAGCTATAATAATGATGAAAGAAAGTATTTAAAATAAATTATATTTTCTGGGAAAATAATTGGTTGACAATTGGAATAATAAGGAATAAAATATAATAAATTAAATAATATAATTCTTTGAAGGGAAAAGTAAATATTATCTTAGTATGTAAAGCGATTAGAGGATGGTGGAAGCTCTAAGAGAAAAGTAATATTGAAGGACATTCTGGAGAAGCCTATTTGAAAACAAGTAGAATAGGACGTATTCCTACGTTATAAGGAATAGAGATGATAAATAATATATATTACTTATCTAAATTAGGATGGCACCGTGAATAATACCTTCACTCCTACAGGGAGTGAAGGTTTTTTATTTTAATTAAGTATTATATTATTTATTAATATAGGGTGGTACCGCAAAATTTTTTGCCCCTTGAGTATGCGCAGACTCAAGGGGTTATTTTTTTATTTGGAGGTATTAATATGAAGAGAAATTTAATAAGAGAATTAAAAGAGCTTATGGGAAAAGTAGTTAAGGTTGAAGGATATGTTCATAAAATCAGAGTATTAAAATATATAACATTTATTGTAGTAAGGGATAGAAGTGGACTAGTGCAGTGTGTTGCAGAAAATAGTTCTATAAACTTAAAAAATTTAAAGCTGGAATCTGTTGTTTCAATAGTTGGTGAAGTTAAGGCAAGTAAGAATTCCTTAAATCCTTTTGAAATTTCAATAAATAAGGTGGAGATAATCAGCGAAGTAAAAGAAGTTAATAAGGAAAATCTAACAGTGAATTTAGATACAATGCTGGATAATAGGGTGTTAAGTTTAAGGAATGAAAAAAAGCAGACCATATTTAAGGTGCAAAATATAATAGTAGAAAGTTTTAGAGAGTTTTTAGCCAATAGAGAGTTTACTGAAATTTTTACACCAAAGATTGTGGCAGAAGGAGCAGAGGGGGGGACAGAAGTATTTGAAGTAAAATACTTTGAAAATAAGGCGTATTTAGCACAGAGTCCCCAATTTTATAAGCAGATGATGGTAAGCGTATTTGAAAGAGTATTTGAGGTAGGACAGGTTTATAGGGCAGAAGAGCATAATACTAATAGGCATTTAAATGAATATGTGAGCATGGACTTGGAATTTGGTTATATTGAAGATGAAAATGACCTAATGGAATTAGAAGAAGAATTACTTAAATACATCTTTACAAATCTTAAGGTTAAGGGAGAAAAATATTTTGATTTATTAAATGTTGAAGCACCGGTATTAAATTATAAAATCCCCAAAATAAAGCTAAGTGACGCTATAAAAATATTGGAGGAAAAATTTAACAAAAAGTTAGCAGGAGATTTGGACCCAGAGGGAGAAAAACTTATATGTAATTATGTCAAAAAAACATATGGGTCAGAGTTTGTTTTTTTGACACATTATCCAAGAAAAAAGAGACCTATGTATACCATGCCTTATGGGGAAAAAGAAACACATAGTTTCGATTTATTATATAGGGGTATCGAAATAACTACCGGCGGGCAGCGTATTAATGACTATGACATGCTGATAGAAAATATGAAGTATAAAGGGTTAAATCCTGAAGATTATAGCTCTTATACTGAAGTGTTCAAATATGGTATGCCAAAGCATGGAGGTCTAGCTATCGGGTTGGAAAGAATAACTGCTAAAGTATTAGGACTTGCTAATGTTAGAGAAGCAGCGCTTTTTACTAGGGATAGAAATAGGATAAGACCTTAATAGTGAAGGGTGCCGTTGGCAAGTGAATGTTTCCTTTGGAAGGTGAATGTACCTAGAGGTAGTGAATGTATGGCCTTTGGCCGTAGTTAAGGAAATAATTCGGCTAGCCGCGGAATTATATAAATTAAAGTAAGGGAAAAGTAGTAATGAGGGGAATTATGGTGGGAGAAAATGAGGAGAAAGTTAGTTAGTAGTTTGGGGGTATTATTAGGAATATCACTAGCAGGATGTTCAATAAGTGCTGTAAATACTAGTTGGAATGGTGATGAATTAAAGGTATGGTTATATGTTACTGAAGAGGAATTTGCTGATTTTAATAAGATAGTTGATGAATGGGCAGCGGAGAATAATCAGCAGGTTGAGGTTAGTAGGAAAGAGGGAGATATCGGTGAGTATATAGCGATGTCTCTAGATGAAAAAGGACCAGATATTGTCTGGGGAGCTGGTGGGGAAGAGATCGCCCAGCTTTTTGATTATGATTTGATTGAAGAGGCAGATACAAGTTATATAGATGGCAATGAATATCTTACTGAAGATTTAATTCAAGCGGCTTCTATTGAGGGAGTGCAGTATTCTTTTCCAATTAGCCAGGAAACAGTAGCTGTTTATTATAATAAGGAGTTGGTAGATAAAGTTCCAGAGTCTATGGAGCAATTAGTTGATATTGGGAAGGAAAAAGGATTTTATTATGGGATTACAGATGCTTATTTATCTATGGGCTTTTTGACAAGTGGAAACTGTTATTTATTTGCTAAAGAGGGTAATGGATATAATATAAAAGATTTAGGAATGAATAATAGCGATGTAGAAAAAATATATGAATTTTTAGGTGACTTGGTTTTAAAAGATAAGTTAATGCCGGAAGATGTTAATGACAATATAGGAAATGCCCAATTTTATAATGGAAATTCTGCTTTTTATTTAGCTACTTCTAGGCAGATGGCTGGTTTTAGAAATGCCACTGTGAATTTTTCAGTTATTCCGATACCAACTTTATTTAATAATGAAGTAAAGCCTTTTAAGCAGATTGATGTAGCCTTTGTTTCACCTAAATCTAATAAAAAAGATAATTCCTATAAATTATTAGCTGATATTTTAGATAATTCTAGTGAAATAGTCTGGAAGCAAGGGGAATCAAATTCCTGTACTAAAAAAGTATGCTGAAGAGGATAGTTTGGCTAATGATGAAATTTTACAAGGATTTATTAGTCAATGTAATAATGCACAACTAGTACCAGATATTTTTGAAATGACCTCCGTATGGAATGTAGTAAATGCAAATTTATCACTACTTATCCAAGGTGATATAGCACCTAAGGAGTGTGCAGATAATATTCAAAAGCAAATAGAAGATAATATTGATTTTAGCAGAAGCAATTAAAGTAAAAGCATAGAAATTTTTTCTATGCTTTGTTTTTATAGATAGATTACTGCAGTTAAGGCCACTATAAAGATAGTAGTAAGGATTGGAATTAAAACTGAAGTAACAAAGATATCTTTATAGCTTTCTTTATGAGTTAATCCACAGATAGCTAATGTTGTAATAACAGCTCCATTATGTGGAAGAGTATCTAAGCCTCCAGAAGATAAAGATGCTACTCTATGAAGTATTTCCGGGGAAATAGCTAAGGCATTGCCCATTTCTAAAAATGTAGGAGCTAGTGAGCTAAGTGTAATTCCTAGGCCGCCGGAAGCTGAGGCAGTAAGGCCACAGATAATATTTACTGAAATTGCTTCAGAAATAATAGGATTACTTGAAATATTCATTATACCTGTTTGTATTGCAACAAATAGAGGTAATGATTTGATTATGCTTCCATAGCCCACAATAGCACTAGAATTAAGTAAAGGTAAAAATGAATTTTTTACACCAGTTGTCAGTATTTCGTTAAGGTTAGCCAGTTTTCTGTAGTTAATAACAAGAATGTAAAGTATCGCAAAGACTATGGCAATTATTACACTCCAAGTCCCAGAAACACTTTCTAGCGTAATGTTATAATCTTTTAAATAATCACTATTTATATTAGGATAGTAGAATTTAGAAAGTGAAAAGTTAGTTATAAAAATAATTAAAATTGGCATAATAGCTGAAATTATATTTGGTATTTTTTCATTATCTTCAGCTTTGTTTTCTATTAGATGATTACCGTATCCTTCATTTAGAGAAGCAGCTTTTTTAGCTCTTTTAGTAAGCCAGAGCATACCTAAAGTCAGCATTATACCACTAGCAAGCAGACCTAGTACTGGCGCAGCAAAAGTATCTGTTCCAAAGTAAGCCATGGGAATTACATTTTGTATTTCAGGTGAACCAGGTAAAGCAGTCATGGTAAAGGTAAACGCACCAAGTGCAATAGTTCCTGGAATGAGCCTTTTAG
>CAKVNP010000049.1 GCA_934777095.1 uncultured Clostridium sp.
CTCTTCTATCTCTCCAGTTTCCCTAAATCCAACACTGGCATATAACTTCTTAGCCACTATATTTTCCGGTTCATATGAAATTAAAACTGTAGGATGTTCTTTAACTGATTTTTCCCTAATCAGTTCCAGCGCTTTTAACATACTTGCTCTTCCATACCCCTGGCCTTGATACTTTTCATCAATCATCAATCTACAAATCCAATAATCATCTTTATCTTCCTCATACACAAACATGATAAATCCAACCATAATATCATTATTATAAATTGCATAAGGCATTGGGCACCCATCATTAGTCAAAGCTACATACGCTTCTGCAATACTATAAATATTAGGAGCAACAAAATCCTTTTGTTCATCCCTTGGTTTTAATTTAATACATTCATTAAAATTTTCCTCACATAACTTCTTAAACTCTATCAAAATACACCTCTTATAATCTAAATTATTTTTTATTTTTATTAACAAATCTGAAGCACTTAACGCCTCACTTCTATTTGTGGCTTGTCCATCTTGTCATAGCCATTACTATCTAATTCTTTATTTATATAAAATTCTCCTAAGAATTTTCTCCTTACGTCACTATTACCAAAGGTAATTTAATCTCTTGCCACCGGCACTGAGGTCTTAAAAAATTTAAGAAATTCCCCCTAAGGGGAATTTCCTCCTTAGACTTGGCGCCAGCCACCTTTCACTTGACTTCGTCAACCTTCACTTTTCGTAGCAACCTTTCACTTGTCGCCAAGCCACATTTCACTTTGCGCAGCAACCGATTACGCTCCCATAAATTCATACTGCGCCATATATAAGTGATAATACAATCCATGTTTAGCAATTAACTCATCATGGTTTCCACATTCAGCAATACCACCATCATCAACTACCATTATCTTATCGCAGTCTCTAATTGTAGATAATCTATGAGCAATTACAAATGAAGTTCTGCCATATAATAGCTTTTCAATACCTTTTTGTACTAGCTTTTCAGTCTGAGTATCTATATTAGATGTAGCTTCATCCAAAATAAGTATTCTAGGATTAGCAAGTAATGCTCTAGCAAAAGATACAAGTTGTCTTTGTCCTAATGACAATCTAGATCCTCTTTCATTTACTTCTGTATTATAACCATCTTCCATTTTCATAATAAAATCATGAGCATTAACTGCTTTAGCAGCTGCTATTACTTCTTCGTCTGTAGCATCTAATTTACCATATCTGATATTTTCCATTATGCTAGCTGAAAATAAGAATGTATCTTGCAGCATTATACCCATCTGTTTTCTATAAGATTCAAGCTCAACATCCTTAATATTTTTACCATCTACAAGTATTTCTCCAGAAGTTGGATCATAGAATCTGCTTAAAAGTGATACAATAGTAGTTTTACCTGCTCCTGTAGCCCCTACTAAAGCAACTCTTTCACCCTTTTTAACCTTAAAGTTTACCTTAGATAAAACCTTAGAATTTTCATCATATTCAAAGCTTACATCTTTAAATTCAACATCACCTTTGATTTTTGGCATTATTTCAGCACCTTCAATGCTTGTAATTCCAGGCTTAATATCTAAAATATCAAAAATTCTATCTGCCGCTGCAAAGTTAGTAATTAATGTATTATAGAAGTTAGATAAATTTACAATAGGTCTCCAGAACATTCCGATATACATAGAGAAAGCTATAAGTTGTCCTATTTTAATTTCTCCATTGGTTATCAGCTTATATCCTACAGCAAATACTATTAAAGTTCCGATACCCCATGATAGTTCTACTATTGGCCAGAAGAAATCATTAAGCTTTACAGCATTTAAAAATGCATCTCTATGTTCCCTAACCATTACTCTGAATTTATTTTCTGTATTTTTTTCATTAGCAAAAGCCTGTACTACTTTTATCCCTGAGAAATCTTCATGAGTAAATCCATTCATATTAGAACGCTTATTTCTAAAAATCTCCCATCTCTTTCTTGAATTAATTTCAATATAAAACATTGCTACTGTTAATAGTGGCAGCAAAGCCATACATGCAAGTGCCAGCTTAAAATTAATTAAAAACATTGCAACTGAAACAGAAACTAAAGTAAGTATTTCTGGGATAAATGTTTGAATTGCCTGATTAAATAAATTTTTTAAAGCATTAACATCTCCTACTACTCTAGCTAATATTTTACCTACTGGTCTTGAGTCAAAGAAATCAAAGGATAGAGTCTGTATGTGTCCATACAGCTCATGCCTTATATTTACTAATATATTATTAGTAATTGATGAAATCATTGTCCATCTTAATTTTGAAACCAGCCAAGCAACAAGATTCATGGCAATAAGTATTGCCCCTATTATTACAATCCCCTTCATATCATTATTTGCTACATTAACATCGATAGCTCTTCCTAAAAGATATGGATTAATAACACTACAGATCATTACATAAAGCATTAATAATACTACAATAAACGACTTTAGCTTATATGGTTTTAAATATACTGATAGTCTTTTTAATATTTCAAATTTACTTCTTCTTACTATTTCTTCATCTTTATTTATTGAATTCTGAGCCATTATATCACCTCTTTTTCTATCACATCAAAGTCCTTAAACTGTTCGCAATACACATCATAATAAGCCCCTTTAGCCTCTAAAAGCTCGCTATGTGTTCCCATTTCAATTATTTCTCCATTCTCCATAAATACTATTAAATCAGCATTTTTAACAGCTGAGATTCTATGTGCAACTATAAATGTAGTGCTTGTTTTTTCTCTTCTATTTAAATTAGCTAAAAGCTCATGCTCTGTTTCCATATCTAGTGCTGATGTTGAATCATCTAAAATTAAAATAGAAGCTTTTCTTAAAAGAGCTCTTGCAATTGAGATTCTTTGTTTCTGCCCACCAGATAAGCCAATTCCTCTTTCACCAATTTCAGTCTCATATCCCTCTTCTAAATCTTTGATGAAATCATAACAGCATGCTGTCTTAGATACTTTTTCTACTTCTTCTTGTGATGCATCATTATTACTGAATGTTATATTATTTACTATACTGTCTGAAAATAAGAATGTATCTTGAGGAACAATTGACATTGTCTTTCTTAATGATTCCAAATCATATTTTCTAATATCAACTCCATCAACAAGCACTTCACCTTTTTCTACATCATAGTATCTGCCAATCAAACTTAGCAGTGTTGATTTTCCTGATCCTGTTGTACCCATGATAGCAACTGTGCTTCCTGCTGGTATTTTTAAATTAATATTTTTTAAGACAGTTTCGTCATTATACTTGAAGAATACATTTTTAAATTCGATATTCCCTTCAACCTTTTCTGGTTTAAATCCATCTTTTGGACTTTCAATTTCTGGTTTTCTATCCATTATGGCAAATATCTTCTTGGCAGATGCCACATTTCTTGATAAAAGATCCAAAAGACTTCCCAAGTTTCTCATTGGCCAAATCAAGTTCCAGATATAACCATTGAACGCTACAAGAACACCTAGAGTAATTTCGCCTTTAATTACTAACACACCACCATAAACCATCATCAATACTAATGATACATTTGTTAAAAATTCTATCGGTGGAAAGTAAGTTCCTAAAATCTTTGCCTGCTTAAGATTTAAATCATAAAATTTTCTATTCATTTTCAAGAATTTAAGCATCTCGTGTTTTTCTCTAGTAAATGCCTTTACCAGTCTTACCCCAGCTATATTTTCCTGTGCTGTTGTATTAATTTCTGCTGTCTGATCACTTAACTCCTCATAACATTCACCAAACTTCTTCTCAAGCTTTATACCGATAAATCCTATAGGAACCATTGCTGCTATACACACTAAAGTCAACTTCCAATTAAGTGTGAATAAGATTATAGTTGAAATAACAAAGTAGAATATATTTTCAACAAACAACCTTAACCCATAGCTTATTGTCTCCCAGATATTCTCAATATCCTCACCAATTCTTGACATAAGCTCTCCTGTGTTCATATTATCAAAATATTTATATTCCAAGCTCTGTATATGCTTAAATAAATCATTCTTTAAGTCCTCTTGTACATAACTGCTCACCGCATCATATAAATATTCCTTTACATATCCAAAAATAGCTTTTACAACTGAAATACCTACTAATATTCCAAGTACTGGTACTATTATTTTTGTATTATTATTTATTATTCCTTCATCTAAAAAGATTTTTTGTAAATATGGTGAACAAAGATCCACACCAATAATTAAAAGCATTGCCAAAGTAGCTATAATTAGTGAAGCTTTATGCTTCCATACATATTTTAAAATCCTTAACATTTTTCTGCCTCCTCGCTAAATTAAATTTAGTATTGTTTCTCAGTAAATCATTAATCAAATTTCAAAGTTTCCTCTAAAATTACTCACTATATCCCCTCTTTCATTTTTCAAATACTTTTAAAAAGCAATAAAAAAAGTCATGGCCTTCCATGACTTAAAAATGCGTTTCAAAATAACAATTTGATAATGAATTGCATAAAAATAGGTCATGGTGATAACCACGACCTCAAATTACAGCATAATTTTACTCATAATAATCATCTAAGTATTTTTAAAGCTACTTACCTCATATGATTAAATATGTACTTGCTCTGAGATAGGGTTATCATTTTTTATTTTTTTATTATTTTTTCTTCCAGCAATGCCTAACATAGTAAACCTAAATTTCTTTGTAAACATTAAATTTAACATATTCCTACCTCCTTCTTTAATAATCTAATTACTTATAATCTTTTTTTATTAACTTTTTATTTCAAGCATTTATTGTCTAAGTATTTTTTACTTCTTTACCAGTATATTCCTGTTATCATTCTTTGTCAATATTTTCTAGTGTAATATTTTATTTAAAGTTAAAAATAATTTAGGACATGATTTTATTTAAGAATAACTAATTTATTATTACTGAACAAAAACTAAATTATTTTGGAGGTGTCAATTTGAAAAAAAATAGTTTTATACATAAAACACTTTTATCAACTATCCCTATATATATTTCTTTTACATTCTTATGCCCGGTCTATTCATTTGCAAGGACAACCAAGGGGACGGTTAACAATTTTTCGCCAGCTGCAGATAACGGATTAAATTCATTAACCGTCCCTAGATTGGCTCAAGTTGCTCAAAGAAGTATCAGCAGCAGCAAATTGTTAACCGTCCCCGAGAATACTGAGCTTAATTGGTATTTTGTAAATAGGGGTAAAGATCAAATGCCTGAAGGACCAAAAGAGTCTTTAGACTTTATAAGTAAATATGATGGATATTTCTTAGGCGATACTAACAATAAAGTAATTTATCTTACTTTTGATGAGGGATATGAAAATGGCTATACTGAAAAGATTTTAGATGTGCTTAAAGAAACAGAAGTACCTGCAGCTTTCTTTGTGGTTAAGCCTTATATTACACAAAACCCAGATATCATAAAAAGGATGAACGATGAAGGTCATCTTGTCTGCAACCATTCTTCACATCATCCATCAATGGCTTCTATTACAGATCCAGTTAAATTTAAGCAGGAGTTTACTGATGTTGAAGATGCCTATAAAGAAGTATGTGGCAGTGAAATGCCTAAATTCTTCAGACCTCCAATGGGGAAATACTCAATTAATTCTCTTAAGCAGACACAAAAATTAGGCTATAAATCTATTTTCTGGAGTTTTGCTTATAAAGACTGGATAATTGATAATCAGCCAAGCGAAGATATGGCTATTAAGAAAATAACTAATGGCGTACATCCAGGATGTATTATGCTTTTACATGCTGTATCAAAAACAAACACTAATGTATTAAAGACTGTAATTGAGCAGATAAAAAATGATGGCTATGAATTTAAATCTCTAAATGATTTACCTTCATGCAATCGTAACGACGATTCAAGTCCAGAGAATACTGATACGTTAAATAATATGTAAATAAATAATTAATTAATTAAATAAAAAACAGGATACAAATATTAGTATCCTGTTTTTACAATATTCTTATCCAATATCTAAATTATATGAATTGCACTTTCTTCTTATTTTATCTTCAAATTCCCTTGGTAGCAATGCACCTATCTAGATATACATATTTAGCCCCCTAAATCATTTACTATTTTACTTTAAAAGTTTTATACTTTTTCTATTTATTTTCTAGTATAATTCAACAGTTAAAAGTGAAAAAAGAATAATAGCAGCATTGGAGGCTATTGTTCCCCTCCATGTCATAGTTATATTACCGAAAAGTGGAGATACTGCGTTAAACATCATATGAAATAACACACACATAAATACATAGCCTTTACCTGATATTTTGTAGATTGCTCCATAAAAAAAGCGAAATGAGATAAGCTGTACTGAAAACATCCAGAAGTTAATGAGTCCTGCTTCATGATTCGTTCCTGGAATAAAGAAAAGCGGTACATGCCATAAAATCCAGATAGCTCCAAAAAAAACGGAAGATAAAACAAATCCATATTTCCTTTCAAGTGCGGGTTGTAATATACATCCACCCTGTTTCCTCTAATCCTCCAATAAAAAAATTACCAGGAAGTGATAAGAAAAACATATAAAGTGGAAGCACCATTTTTGCATTGTCTATAACTACTATATGTATGAGAAAATAAAGTATAAGTCCTGCAGCAACAAACAAATAGGCAAATATTTTATTCTTAATATAAAAAACAGTTTTTAACCATTCCTTAAAATTTTCTATTTTATTATTTTTCTTAAGAACAATATATGAAGCAATGGCTGGTGACAAAATATAAACAGCAAAGGGAATATTCATTAGAAACTGCTGTAAAGAATTAACCCAGCTGTAAACCGTGTATCCAAACTGCCCAAGAGCAATTAATACACCTGATACAAGATAAGCAATGATAAATGTAACAACAGTAAACTGTACCACTACTTTTTTATCTGTCAACATTTTTTCACCTTACTTTTTTTAACATGTATATTGTCATTATTATATCATTAACAAAAATAAGAGAACATAACTTCATTACAGAAACGTTCTCTTTTTTACAGCAAAATATTTATTTATTTATTTATTTATTAGTCTACTTATTAGACTTCTTTAAATTAAATTTGTGAATAAAATCCTTGGCAGATTTGATTTTTTCTAGTTAGAGATCTCTCTAAGATAGAATTGCATTCTGCTTGAATATGGTTAAACTCTTCATATTTCTTTAATGATTTATAATTGATTAATACATTTATAACAGCACTTTCTATTGCTGCATTTAAAAGTATGCTAGCAACAATTCCATCAGAAGTTAAGTTTTTATTACCATGCTCCACTGCAAAACTTATATTATCATAAAAGCTTAATGCTTCCTTAGCTAAAGATAATGGTGTATTCATTGCTTTAACTGTATTTTCTTTTATCATTTTTCTTCTATTAAGCTTTTCTTCTTCAGTAGTATTTGGCAGCTTAAAGCAATCCATCAGCCCCATAAAATCTGTTCTATCCTTCTCCATAAAGTTCAAAGACTTTTTGGTAAACTCTCTAGCCTTTTCTTCCATAACTCTCATTTCTGCTTTTACTTCATCAGAAAGTGTTTCAAAAGACTTCTTGTCAACAGTGAAAGAATATACCATTGAATTTAAGCTTGCTGCTAATGCACTAACTAATGCTGCTGCACTACCTCCTCCTGGAGATGATTTATCGCCTGATAAATCTTCAATAAATTCCTTTATCTTCATTTCTTTAAATTCCATGAGTATCACTTCCTTATTTCATCATATATTTTAATTATCTTATTAGTTATGACCTCAGGACTAAATCGCTCTAAACAATCTTTTCTCAAATAGTCAGGATCAAATTTATCTATATTATCCCTCATAGTTATCATTTTATTACTTAACGCTTCAATATCATCTATTGGTACAATATATCCATTTCTCTCATTAATAATATCTTCTGCACCACCATTTAAAGCACCAATTACTGGTTTTCCACTAGCTAAAGCTTCAATATAAACCACACCGAAGGTTTCATATCTAGATGGAAGTACAAAAACATCTGCAGCAGCCATCCATTTTGCTACTTCTTTTCTGCTTAATGCACCTAAAAAGATCACCTGTGTTTGCACTCCCTCTTCCTTTGCTATATCTTCCAGCCATCCTCGCTGGCTTCCATCCCCACCAATAAAAAGTGTGGCATTTTGTCCTTTAAATCCTTTTGCAAATGCTTTTATTAATGTATCAAAGCCTTTTTCACCTTCTAAAAAAGCTAGTGAAAAGAAGCTGAAGCTTGGATTCTTTTTCTTTTCACCAACATTAAATAATGATAAATCAACTAAATTTCCAATAACCTCAATATCATCTCTCCCTGAAAGACTGCTTATTTCCTTCTTTAGACCATGTCCAACTGTTATTACCTTATCTGCATCTTGATAAGATTCCTTGATATATGGTACATAATTTTTCTTTACATGAACCCCTCTTTCTACAGAAGAATGTTCTGTAATTACTAAAGGTATACCATATTTTTTAGCTACATAAGCTGCACTTATACCAGCCCAAAGTGAAGACTGTGCATGAATTACGTCTACTTTGCCTTCCTTTTGGACTATTTCTTTATATAGCTTTTCCATTCGTTTATTAAAAACCTTAAACATTAAAGGAGTTTTTGGAAGAAAATTATAGTTTTTATATCTATATGTCCTTAGTCCATCCTCAACATCAAAAAATAACCCCTTCTTTTCATTAACCGTCCCTAATAGAGTAAGTGGCCAGATTTCATTGTAGGCTACTGTTACTTTAATTCCTTGTGATTGTAAAGCTAATGCCTGTTCCTTAAAAAAGCTCCCATGAACTTTATTTCTCTTATTAGCATACCAAGACGGTACAAACATTACATGCATAACTCCTACCCCTTTAATATATCATTTAACCTTTTTGAAATTCTTTCCCATTTATAATCTTCAATTGGGCCATAACTAACTCCCTGCTCAAGACTATCTATAAGATTATATATACCTGCTTTTATTTCTGATACCTCATTATTTACAACTATACATTTCCCTTTATTTATTACTACGTCTTTAATAGGATCTTGTTCATCACCTAAAATTACAAATATACGTCCATCCGCGCCAAAATAATCATATATTTTCGCTGGTATCTGTTTAGAGTTCTTATTACCAAAGATCAGCAATACATCTCCATTCAGCATATATGATAGTGCTTTGTTATATGGTATTCTTGGTGATACCTCTGCATTATCTAAAGATTTTAAGTTGCCTTCCATAGAAATATCATCAATATTTCCAAAGAATAAAATATTCAGCTTATTATATACTTCTATATTTTCCTGCTTTATTTCCTTAACTGCCTCTACAAAAGGATTTACATTTCTCAGCTTTGAAAAAATCTCCCCAGCATAAATAAAGTTTACCTTGCTTCCATCAATTTTTTCTGCATGTACAGTTTCCTTGATTTCCTGATACGCTTGTTCATCATATCCTCTAGTTACAATAAAAGTCTTCTCTTTGTCTATTCCATATGTAGCTATATAGTCATCCCTATTAGCTTTTGTTACAAAGATAAATCTATCTGATAAATTTACAACTTTTTTTTCCAGGCTGCCTTCTATCTTTCTTCTTAAACCATTTATATTTTCTCTCGTAGAATCCTTAAGCCATGGATCGCTCCAATAAGTAACCCAAGGTACATTCTTAAATTGTTTCTTAATTTTCATAGCACATATATGGCTTGATGGTGGTTCATGCATGGAGAAAATAACATCAAATTTTTCCTCTTTCATTAGATCTATACCATATTTAGCTGCTTTTCCTGCCCAATGTAAATACATATCTGGTATAGCAACTACATTTTTAATACTTCTTAATACATTTCTCATATTAGAAGATTTTGCTTTACCATTGCTATCTTCCCCATTTGAAGGCGCTGCCTTTTTCTTTGGCATTATCTTTTCAAATATCTTTCCACCAGAAATTATATGAGTATGCACTCTTTCATCTAGCATTCCTTTAATATATTCATCATAATATATTGAATTTTTAGGAAAATCAACTGTAAGAAGATGTATTTCATTTTCTGGTTCTTTAGCTAAATTATTTAAATATTGTAAAGTTTCGATTGATGCTGAATTATT
>CAKVNP010000050.1 GCA_934777095.1 uncultured Clostridium sp.
TATATAGTATAAAAATCAAAAATAGTAAAACTTAAATCTTTAGGAGGAGTCAGTTATGCAAATGAACGATATTATTGACGGATTAGGGTCATGCGAATATGCTCCAGTTGGTCAAGGTTGTGGAAATAACATTGGAAACTGTGGTGGATTTGGTAATTGTGGCGGCGGATTTGGAAGCTGTGGATTTGGTTGGTGGATTTGGATTCTATTAATTCTTTTCTATTCAAACCAAGGTAATAGTGGATATGGAAATAATAATAACTGCTGTTGCAATAATGATTGCTGTTGTAATGGTGGATATGGCGGATATGGCGGAATATTCAATGGTGGTGGAACAAACTGCGGAACTTGGTTATTCCTACTAGTAATCTTATTCCTATGTGGAAATTGCGGAAATAATGGATTCGGATATGGTAATGGGTATGGTAATGGATTTGGATGCGGTGGAGATTGTTTAGGCCTTGGACAAGGATATGATGGTCTTTTCGGCGGATGCTGTTAGATTGAATAAGGAGGAGATGTAGATATGTCAAAGAAAAGAAAACATTGTCACAAAGATGAATGCTGCTGCTGCTGCCAAAATTATAATAACAATAATAATGGTGGTGGATGCTGCGGAAATGTATTTTCAGGATTAAATAGTTGTGTAGCTCCAATAATTTTCTTGTTAATTGCATGTGGTTCAGGATTACTATGTAATTGCTCATCATATCTAATTATATTATTATTCTTGCTATGTGGTGGATGTGGCGGAAGTATATTCGGTGGAAATAATTACGCCGGAAATAATAACTGCTGCTGCGCAGATCAATGCTGCGATTGCTGCTGCTAGTGTAGAGGATGGAGGGTTTGTATTAGACCCTCCAAAAATTTATATATTTTTTATAATAACATTATTATATACATATACATATAATTTAGTGAAGTAATAGTTAGGAGGATACAATGTCAAGGAGAAAGCATAAAAAGAGAAATGAAAGCTCTAGTAATGAAAATAGAAGAAATCCTCAACAACAAAGAATGAATCAACCACCTTTTGGAATAAATCCAACTCAGTTATTAAGTATGCTCGGTAATGTAGATATGAATCAGATTAATAGTATGCTTCAAAGTATGAATAAAAATGGGATAGATTTTAATAACTTTAATTTAGGAAACTTGCAGAATATGATGGGAAATATGGGGCAGAATTCATTTAACGGAAATATGAACAATAGTCCAAATGATAATATGCAGCATAACGGAGAGGAAGATGAACTTAATAATAACATAGGTAGTGATAAAAAGAAAAATAAAAATAAAACATATTATGAGGATAAGCATGAACAAAAGTACAAGAATCATATAATTAACGATGATGATGAAAATATGGAATTGTTAAAATCTTTTAGAAAGATAGTAGCGCCGGATAAAGTAGTATTTATAGATAAAATAATTAAACTATATAAAGAGGGGGCATTTGAGGAATAGATATATAATGTATAAAATAAGGTAATAAGGTAATAATAATAGTGTACCGGAGAAGTATTCTCCTATAGCAAATGAAGAGTAATCTTCATTAAAGCTAAACCCCCCATCCCCCTTTTAGGCCGCGTTGAGCGGCCTTTTAATTTTGCCTTCTTATTTTTGAATGGAGGAAATTTTATATTCTGATAATTCATTAAGATCTGTCTGTACGTTAAGTATAAATTCTTCTTCAGGAGAAGAATCATCTATAATATTACTCTTTTTAAAGGTTAAACTCCAAAGAATTGTAGAAGGAGTACCGGAATTATCCCAATCAATATCATAAAAATATCCGCTGACAAAAGTATACCTAGTAGATGATTTGTTTAAATTCCAAAGAAGGCTTAGCTCTGAGCTGGAGATAAAATCTGCAAAGATATCAGGGGTATCGATTATTTCATAAGGGTATTCAATTAAATCAATAAATTTTTCAATGCTATTTAAAGCAGGTACTTTAAGTTTGGACATACATAGATCTTTAGTTGTGTCTGCAAGGAATATATTTGAATTAATAACTGAAGCTTTATCTGGAAGGTTAGTGTCAATTTCAATAGGCATTTTGCTATTGTTAGAGTTAATTATTCCGAAGATGTTATTAGTAGAGGTATAGATATTAATAAAGTTATCAGTTGTCCATTTAAAGATATAACATATAGGGTGGTTATCCTTCATACCTGTTAAGATTAATTCAGGCAGGTTATCTCTAGTTAAATCTACAAAATGAGTTTTGATTTTATAATAACTACATTTAGTGAATAGATTGGTATCATTTTTTGATGATTTAAGTAAGTATTCATTTTCAAATGTCTGTATCTTTACCTGCAGAGAATCATTATTTTCAATTAAGGTAACTTTATCTTTTAAACTGTCACCATCTAAATCATACCCAGCTGTGTTATGTACATTAGAATTGCTGGAAAAGGTAGAAGTATTTTTGAAAAGAAAAAAATAGAGTATTAATATTGTGAAAAATAAAATAGAAAGAATAAATATAAAATATAATAAATTTTTCATTTTAACAACTATAAATTTAGACATTAAATCACCTCAATAAATTATATGAAAAGTAATTTTGATTAATTCTATTTTCATAGGATTGTTAAAATTATAATAGGAAAAAATAAGAAAAGTCAGTAAGAATTATTACTTACTGACAAGACTTACATATTCCATAGAAGAATAGCCTATTTGATTTTACTTGGTAACCAGAATGATCTGCAACTAGCGAGTTTAAGTCTGGGATAGGTAAATCAATTAAGTCTTCTACTTTACCACATTTTAAACATTGAATATGAGCATGATCATATGATCTAGCATCATATCTAAAGTTTCCTTCACCAACATTTAATTCTAGTACTAAATCTACTTCTACTAAAGTTTTTAGGGCTTTATAAACAGTAGCTAAACTCATTGTTGGATAAGTTTTTTGTAATGCTTTATAAATAGCTTCAGCTGAAGGATGTTCAGTTGTTGATTGAAGATATTGATATACAGCTAATCTTTGAGGGGTAAGTTTAAGTTTCTTTTCTTTGAAAATTGAAGAAATATTTTCCATGTTGTTCACCACCTTACGTATCATATATAAATTATATAAAAGTATATTATTATTTGTCAATAATAAATATTAATTAATATAAATATCACTAAAAAAATATATGCTTTTGGCATAATATAATTATATATCTGTATAGTTGTAAAAAAAAAATCGTTGTGATACATTAGTTAATGATGGAAAGAAATAAAAGGGAGTGATTTATATGTCAAAGTATAAAGTTGGAGATGAATTGATAATTGTATCAGATCCAAGTGAAGAAAGTAAGAAATTAAAACAACTTACTCATTTATCTGTAGAAGGAGATTATGCACAAATTGCATGGGGGCTAAAGATTCAAGAGGTTGAGTACGATAAACCATATGTGACATTAACTTATAAAAACGCAAATGGAGATATAAATAAAGTATTTGCTGAATGTAGGGATATAGAAAATTTTGATAAGCAGAAAGTATTAGAAAAAGCATTATTAAAGGCTTTCCAAAATGAGATTATTAAAATAACTACTACTAAAAATATATAAGATTAAAAATATTAATAGGGCTTTTCAAAATAAAAGCTCTATTTTCATAGAATATAGAAGAATAAGTGGAAAAAACAAGAAAAATATGATAAAATATCCATAAGGAGAAAGGGATTGAGGAAGAATGGATATTTTTTTAGCACGACAAGGAATATTTAACAAAGACAGCAATGTAATTGCTTATGAACTCCTATTTAGAGATTCATACAAAAATTTTTATAATAATAGTATTGACTCAATAGATGCAACTCACCAAGTAATAAAAAATATGATGGCCTTTGGTATAGATAGACTAGTTGATAATAAGATGGCTTTTATTAATTGTGATGAAAACATTTTAATGGAAGATATATTAACGCTTTTACCTAAGGAAAAAATAGTAATAGAAATATTAGAAATTGTAGAACCTACTGATGAGGTGCTTGAAAATATAGGAAAACTTAAACGGATGGGATACAGATTTGCTTTAGATGATGTAACATGTGTTGACGATATGTTAAAGTTTTTAAGATATTTAAATTATGTAAAAATTGATTTTAGATTGACGGATAAAGAGGAAAGAGCAAAGATTGCATCAGTATTACATAAACTTAATATTAAAATATTAGCTGAGAAAGTACAAAATCAAGAAGAATTAGATGAAGCTAAAGAGCTAGGATGTCAGCTTTTTCAAGGGTATTATTTTAGCAGACCATCAGTTATCAGTGGTAAAGATATAGAGATAAATGCCAGCATTGTAATGAATTTGCTCAATGAAGTTAGTAAAGAAGAATATAGTATTGAGAAAATTGAAAAAATTATGCAATCCGATGTAGCTTTAATGTATAAGTTTATGAAGTTTATTAATTCATCTAGTTTTGGATTTTTACAAGAAATTACTAGCATTAAGCAGGCTGTAATGTTAGTAGGACAGGAACAGCTTAGAAAATGGATTTTTATAATTGCTTATGTTGATTTAAGTAAAAACATAAATAGCGAATATACTAATGTAAGTATTGTAAGAGGTAAATTCTGTGAATTAATAATGAATGAAATTAATCCTAAGAAGAAAAATGATGCATTTATGGTGGGCGTATTTTCTGACATTAATATAATACTTAACGATAATATTGAAAATATTATTCAAGATATGCCTGTTAGTGCAGAAATAAAAGAAGCACTAAAAGGAGAACAAAATGAGCTAGGATATGTGCTAAGTTTGGCTAAATCATATGAAGATATGAACGCAGAGAAAATTTGCAGCTTATGTGATAAGATGAAGATACATAATAATAAGCTTAATGAAATATATATGAATTCCGTTGCCTGGGCGAATGAACTGGGATTCCATAAAAATTAACAAAAATGGCTTATTTTTTGTAAAAGTGTTTATTTTTTCATATAAATGATATATAATAACCCTATAATTTCGTATAAATGTACGAGTATTATGAGGGGGGGAGATTTATGAGTAAATGTCCGTTTTGGTCAAATAAGAGAGAAAGCGTAAGTTGTTATAAAGAGTGTCCTATGTATCCCAAAACAAATAAATATGAGGAATGTCCCTTTAATGAATATTTAAGTACAGCAATTAATATAAAAGAAGAAGTTAAAGAAGACTATGAATATTCAGAAAATAACTTATATGATCTAGTTGGTAGTTTTGGAAAGTATTAAATTAGATAATAAAATGCAGGAATAATATTCCTGCATTTTATTTGTTATTTAGCTTGTTTATGAAGAAGCTCTTGTTTTAAATCCCATAAATCTTGTGATAAATCAACATAGTATGTATGTGGATTTTCATATCTTAGTATTTCAGGCCAAAGCTTATTTGTTTCATTATTAGAAAATTCTTTTATTTCTAAAACAGATGGGCTGTTATATACTAGTTCACCATTTTCAAATATCTTTTCTTGAAGTTCTTTAGCATAGAAATTTGTGATAGTTTTTCTCTTCCATGTATGAATAGGATGGAAGATCTCAAGTGGCTTGTCTTCATCAATTTCTTCGTGTCTTAAAGCTATTAAGTCAGCTATAGCATTATTTGTATCTTTATCAAAAAGTCTAAAAATCTTTTTGAATCCAGGATTAGTTATTTTTTCACTGTTTTCACTTATCTTTATTCTTGGAACAATTTGATTATCATTTTCTACAGCAACTAATTTATAAACTCCACCAAATACTGGTTCTGATTTAGCTGTAATTAATCTTTCACCAACTCCAAAAGAATCGATACAAGCACCTTGAGATAAAACATCCCTAATTATATGCTCATCTAAAGAGTTTGATACGATAATTTTACAATCTTCATAGCCAGCTTTATCTAGTTCTTTTCTACATTTTTTTGTTAAATATGTGATATCACCAGAATCGATTCTAATGCCAGTTGGACGTTTTCCAAGAGGTTTAAGTACTTCATCGAATACTTTTATTGCATTTGGCAGTCCAGATTTTAATACATTATATGTATCTATTAATAAAGAACAGTTATCTGGGTAAGTTTCAGCCCAGGCAGTAAATGCTTCTAGTTCAGTATCGAAAAGCTGTACCCAGCTATGAGCCATTGTTCCAACTGCTGGAACGTCAAAATATTTATCTGCTATAGTACAAGCAGTTGAGCTGCATCCTCCAATGATAGATGCTCTAGCTCCATATATAGCACCATCATAACCTTGAGCACGTCTTGAACCAAATTCCATTACAGTTCTTCCTTGTGCAGCTCTGCAGATTCTATTAGCTTTAGTTGCAATTAAAGTTTGATGATTTATAGTTAAAAGAATCATTGTTTCAACAAATTGGGCTTGTACAACCGGTCCCTTTACTGTAACTAGTGGTTCGTTAGGGAATACAGGGTTACCTTCTGGTATTGCCCAGACATCGCAGCAAAATTTAAAATCTTTTAAATAATCTAAAAATTCTTGAGAAAAAATATTTTTGTTTTTTAGATATTCAATATCAGAATTAGAAAATTTTAAGCTGCTTAAATATTCTATTAACTGATGTACGCCGGCCATTATGCAATATCCTCCGCCATCAGGAATTCTTCTAAAATACATATCAAAGTAAGCAATTTTATCTTGTACATTTTTATTAAAGTAACCATTAGCCATCGTAAGCTCATAAAAATCGACAAGCATAGTTAGGTTTCTTTCATTGGTTACGTCAAATCTAGTTATAGTTTCCATATTTCTCTCCTCTTACAAGTATAAATAAAAATAAATGCATAATTTAATTTAAAACATATAAAGCTATTGTACAACTATATAGAAATTATTACAATATAGTTATTTTTATAAAATAACGTCAATAATTATGATAATATATTTAGATAGAAAGAATTATTAATTACAAACAATTAGGAGAGCACCATGAGAGTTATTTTAGATAAGGATCAGGAAAATGCTGTTAATACAGAAGAGAAGAATGTTCTAGTAGTAGCAGCTCCAGGATCAGGAAAAACTACTGTAATAATAAATAGAGTAGAACATTTAATTCAGCAAAGAAAAGTTCTGCCAGGTAATATAATAGTAATTACTTTTACAAGAGCAGCAGCAGAAAATATGCGAGAAAGATATAAAAAGACTTTTAATCATGAAAAAGCACCTTTCTTTGGAACATTTCATGGACTGTTTTATAAAATACTTTTAAGAGAAGGGTATGATATAAAAATAATGGAAGGAGCAAAAGCTCATAATTTAATAAAGAATGTTATTGCTAGATTTTTTGATGATGTGAATGATGATAAAGTCAGGGAAGTATTAAATAATATATCTTTATATAAAACATCCCTTAAGCCTATAGATGAATTTAAACCAACAGTATCAAAAGACATTTTTATAGAGTGCTATAACGCATATGAGCAATATAAGAAAAAAGAAAAAGTATGGGATTTTGATGATTTATCAGTTGCAGTATTAAAGCTTCTAGTAGGAAATGAGGCAATTCTACAAAAGTATAAAAGATTATTTAGATATATCCTTGTTGATGAGTTTCAGGATTGTGATGAATTGCAAATTAAGTTTCTTTTATTAATTAATGGAGGAAATGAATTATTTGCTGTAGGAGATGAAGATCAATGTATTTATTCTTTTAGGGGATCAAGACCCGAATACATGGTTAATTTCCATAATACGTTTAATAAAGGTGTTAAGATTAATCTTGAAACAAATTATAGAAGTAAAATGAATATTGTTGATGTATCTAAAAGAATAATTGTCAATAATGAGAGCAGAAATAACAAAGCTATTAAAGCACATAGTACAGGCAATGGTATAGTAAGATTTATGACACCATATAATGAATTTGCCCAGGGAGAAGAAATTGCAAAGATAGTTAAGGAAAATTATGAAGGTAAATATAGTGACAGTGCGGTATTATATAGAACCAATATGGAAGCTAGAAGCTTGGTTGATACATTTACCAGATTAAAAATTCCTTTTGTACTATTAGATAAAGGATACAATTTCTTTAATCATTTTATATGTAAGGATATAATTAATTACTTAAAGCTTTCATTAGATCCGTATGACAAAGAAGCGTTTATTTCTATAATTAACAAACCTTTTAGATATATGAGCAAAACTAATATAAGTTATGTAAGAAATTATTTAGAACGTAAAACTCCTTATGATATTTTAATCTGTAAGAGCGATACGCAACCATTCCAAGGAAAGAAGCTTGATGACTTAAGAAAAGAAATAGCATATTTAAATAAAATTTCTTTGGGCAGTGCAATACAATATATAATTTCTACAATTGGTTATATAGATTATTTAAAAGAGTATGCAGAAAAGTACGGCCAGAGTATTGATGATTTAGAGGATGTGTTAGAGGAATTTAAAGGTGCAGCAGAAGGCTTCAAGACCATAAATGAATTTTTAGTCCATGTAAAGAATGTCGGTGAACAGATTGAAAATAGTAAAGCAGTGGAAGATGGTATTATATTAAGTACAATACATGGTGTAAAGGGAATGGAATTTAAAAATGTCTTTTTAATTAACTGCAATGAAGAAACTATTCCACATAGATCATCAATGGAAGATAATATAGAGGAAGAGAGAAGACTGTTTTATGTAGGAGTTACTAGGGCCATAAATAATGTCTATGTCTTTGCACCAAAAACATTAAGAGGGAAGTTTAAAGAAGTATCTAGGTTTGTTAATGAGGGAGAATTTGGCCAAGAAGCAATAATAAAGGATTATGGCTTAAAGATTGGTGAAACAGTATATCATAGGACATATGGTGAAGGTATTGTAAGTGAAATAAATGATGATAAAATAACTATTAAATTTTTAGATGAACAAAGAAGTTTTTCTTTAAGAGTCCTGATGGAAAACAATTTAATTAGAATTGTAAATTAAATTATTAAAATAGCACATAATAATATTTGAAGGATGGGATAAGAATATAAACAAGGTTTTATGGAGGAGTTTCTATGAAAAGGCTTATTTCTGCTATGGTAGTTATTATGTCGTTATTTAATATAAGTGCATATACAATAATAAATACTCCTGAAGAATTAGAACGGATAGAAACAATGCTGGATGGAGGATATTTAGAAAGTGGTGAAAAAGATGAGCTTATGAGGATTAAAGGAAAGCTTGTCAAATATGAAGTACTTACTAATGATGAAAATGAGTATATCAGACAATGCTATTTAAATATCATCAAGAAGAAGCTTGGAGATGCTAAATTTCAAGAATATTGTAAGCTTCTTGAAAGACGTGAAAATGCAGTTGAATTTACTCAGCCAGAAAGATTAAGGCTTTATCAGCTGGAAAAAGAGATAAAAAGTACAAAATAATGAAGTAAAAACCAAATTAATTGAATAATATTTTGTAATAATATATAATTTTAGATAGGATTATAGAGAAATATAAACCTATCTAATTTTTTTATGAGGTACAAACAAATGAATGGTGAGTATGAAGCGAGAGATATCAAGTTTGCTCTTGATATAGGGACAAGGTCTGTTATTGGAGCAATCGGCATAGTTAAAAATGGGAAATTAAATATAATAAGTGAAGCATATATAGAACATGATGAGAGAGCAATGATTGATGGACAAATTCATGATATAGGTTTAGTTTCCAAGGCTGTTAAATCAGTTGTAAATGAATTGCAGGAAAAAAATAATGTAAAGCTTGAGAAGGTTACAATAGCAGCTGCAGGTAGATTTTTAAAGACTATTAATAGCAGTGCAGAAATTGAAATTAGTAAAGATGAAGTAATTACAAAGGACTGGATTAAGACTTTAGAGCTTAAAGCTGTAAAAGAAGCAGAAAAAAACGTTATTGAAGAAATAGACAGCAATTTATATTGTGTAGGATATTCAGTAAAGAATTATTATTTAAATGGATACGTTATCTCAAATCTAAATGGACATAAGGGAGAAAATATCGGTGCAGATATTATTGCAACATTCTTGCCAAGATCTGTTGTGGATTCATTATATTCAGTAATGGACAAGTGTGGTTTAAAGGCTAATAGTCTTACCTTAGAGCCGATAGCAGCTATAGAAGCGGTAGTTCCACAAAAATTA
>CAKVNP010000051.1 GCA_934777095.1 uncultured Clostridium sp.
CATTTCCTCTTTATTAGCAGTATCAACATTTAACTGTCTTAACACCTGCTGAATGAGTTCAAACGTTCCTATCATTCTATCTTTACATATTAACTTAGGCTTTCTCTAGAACCGCTAAGTATCTTTTCGCTTTGTAAGGGTTAGCTAAAGACGAGTAATAAATAAATTTATTTATTAAACATAAATTATATAACCAAGAATATATAATTTACACTTAGATTATTGCTTACATTTCACAATTATTTGGTTTTCGATTCCTTAAACGAGAATTTCTTTGCGTAGCCATATTAATTTTATAGACCCCCGATTACTTCTCTAATCACTTTTCAGATCCAATTTTCACCGACTTTAACGAGCTTCATACATAAATATGTTAAACTACTTATGCATGTCGTAGCTTAGGGAAGAATTACCCTTAATAATTCTTAAAAGGATTTTCACCTTTCACTTCAAATGATAAGTTAGATATTAATATATCCCTGCAATTTTATATTATATTTCTATAATTTTTGTATTTGCAGAACGTTTCGCACCTTGGTACACCATTACTCCATATGTGACATCTAAAATGTCCTCTAATTCAGGAGTTTCGTAATGAACACTGTCTTTATTTCTTTTTCCCTCAATATATCTTGGAATCTCTGCCATTGGTCCTGGTCTATATAATGATATCCCGGCTATAATATCTTCTAAACAATCTGGCTTTAATTCCTTCATAAAGGATGTCATTCCTGGAGATTCAAGCTGGAATACACCTGCTGTTTTTCCCTCTCCAATCATCTTGTATACTTCTTTATCTTCCATATCGATTTTATCTAAATCAATATCTATTCCTCTATTTTGCTTAATCATCTTAACAGCATCACTCATAACTGTTAATGTTCTAAGCCCTAAGAAGTCCATCTTTAATAGTCCAAGCTCTTCAAGAGTTGTCATATCAAATTGGGCTACTATATTATCTTCATTTCTTTGCAGTGGTACATATTCCACTAGTGGCTTTGATGCAATAACTACCCCTGCTGCGTGAGTAGATGAGTGTCTAGGTAACCCCTCAAGAGTTTTGCTGACATCAATTAGTGTCTTAACTCTCTCATCAGTATCATAAGCTGCTTTAAGCTCTGGATTCATATCTAAAGCCTTTGTTATTGTTATTCCAAGCATCGTTGGAATCATCTTAGCTACTCTATCAACTTCTGCATATGAATAATTCATTGCTCTTCCTACGTCTCTGATACAAAGCCTAGCTGCCATTGTACCAAAGGTAATTATCTGTGATACATTTTTAACTCCATATTTATCAACAACATAATCAATTACTTCCTGTCTTCTTTCGTAACAGAAATCCGAATCGATCTATTCCTACCCTCTCTTTCGAGATACTTGAACACTGATTTTTCAGTGGGTATAGACTATATCTTCTCCCACCGGCCTTAAACGGTTTGGGATGCCCCGCTTCGCAAATGTATATCTAACATTCACTACGTGCCCTTGCACTAGTCGTTGGACCTTTCTCTTTTCAAGACTTGGCTGCTGGTTATCCAATCCCTTTAATTTTTACGGTTAAACCACCTTTTCACTTAGACATATTTCATCCTTTTGCTTTGGTTTAAAGGGCTCTAAGGACTTTCCAGCAATTCGAGGCTCTTTAAGTATATTATTTCTAATATACACGACTATAAGTTAACTTTCTCACTATTTTTTAAAATAATATACTTCTTATATTTTCTATCTAAATAAATATTTGAATTATCATATAAATATTCCATTATACTTAATGTTTTGTTTTTCCCACCATAACTTATATAGTAATTATTCTTATCATTATTCCATCTTTTAAAAACTCTTTTTTGATAGTCATATTCAGAACAATTATTAAAAATATCAATTATTTTCTCTAACAATTCTTTAGTACCACAAATTTTAAAGTTTATTGAATTCCTTGATAATACTAAACTTCCATCGCCATCAAAATATCCACGAATAAAATGTCTATAAAACTTTTCATTGAGAATTGACTCTTTAGGAAAATCAAGTACTAGCGTTTTATTATTTATTACGCCTTTTTGTTTTATGTCTTCAACCAACTTTTTGCTATTTATAAGAATTCTACTGTAGTTAAAATTTCCATATGATGATTGTGATAAATATCTCTTAATCGGATATGTAGCATTAATACTTTTTTTAAACTTCAACAAATGATTTTCATCATTTTGAGATAAAGCTATTCCAAGATTATTACCTGTAATATATCCATCAGCATAAATGAATCCAAGCCAATAAGCTTTCTCGTCGGTATTTATTTCTTCGAAAAAACTTTCATTACAGTAATATCTTTTATGACTTTGACTTGAGTTTCTAGTTTGTATATTCCAGCGCTTAAGCGCATCATAAATACCACATAAACTATATCCATACTTATCAGCTATTTCCTTACAAGATATTTGTTTATTTATATATAATTCAATAATTTCATTTTTATATTTATCTAGTTCAAATCTTTTAGTCATTATTTTCACCTAGTAAAAATTATTTAAATTAACTTTTTAATCTGGCATACTAACTCTTTCCGGATTTAGGAAGCGCTCAAAGATCAAGCTATACTTTATTGGATCTATTTTTGTGATTCCCAAAGTATAGGCAACAATGGAGCCTGCAGCTGATCCTCTTCCTGGTCCTGTTGGTATTCCATTTTCATTAGAGAAATGAATGAAATCCCAGGTAATCAAGAAGTAATCCACATATCCCATTTGATTAATTACTCCCAGCTCATATTCAAGCCTTTCAACGTATTCTAATGCTTCCTTATTGGTATCCGCAAATCCCTTAACTGCTTTAACGTCTATAGGTTTTCCTACAAAATCTTTAAAAACATCATACCTTTCTACAAGGCCTTCATAACATACTTCCTGTAAGTATTCAAAGTGGTCCTTATTATCAGGTACTGGGAAATTCGGCAGCTTCGATACGTGGAATTCATAATCAAAATTACATTCTTCTGCTATCTTTACTGAGTTCTCTAAAGCTTCAGGTGCATAGGCAAATAAATCCCACATTTCTTCCTGTGACTTTAAATAGAACTGATCAGATGGATATCTTCTTCTATTTGTATCATCAATAGTCTTACCAGTCTGAATACACATTAAGATATCATGTGCTTTTGAATCTTCCTGCTTAAGATAATGAACATCGTTAGTTGCTATTAGTGGAATACCTGTTTCTTTAGATAACTTCATATTCCAATCAATAACCTTACGCTGCTCCTCCATGCCATGATCCTGGATTTCAAGATAAAATCCTTCTTTAAATATATCTTTATACTCTAAAGCCAGCTCTTTAGCCTTTTCATAGTTATCAGCCATAATAGCCCTTTGCACTTCTCCACCCAGACAAGCACTTAAAGCTATTAAACCTTCACTATGTTTTCTTAAGTATTCGTGGTCAACTCTTGGTTTATAATAAAAACCATCTATAGAAGCTGCTGATACTATCTTCATTAAGTTTTCATAACCAACTTCATTTTTAACTAAAAGAACTAAGTGATTAGTTGAATTTTCTTTATCTGCAACTTTTATATTCATTGATTTAGCTGCAACATAAACTTCGCATCCTAATATAGGCTTAATTCCATTAGCTACTGCTTCTTTATAAAAAGCAACACAACCATACATAACACCATGGTCCGTAATGGCTATGCTTTTCATCCCCAGCTCCTTTGCTCTGGCAATAAGATTTTTTATCTTAGCAGAACTATCAAGAAGACTGTACTCAGTGTGTAAATGAAGGTGGCAAAATTCTTTCGTCAAAATATCACCCCTCTTTTTTAATTATGAATTATGAATTAATGATAAAACTCACAGAGTTTTTATAATTATATTTTTTAAACTCCCTTGAAGGAGTTTATTCCACAATTCATCATTCATCACTCATCATTCATCATTAACTAATAATTTCCGCTTCTTATTTCCTCGGCAATTTTTTCTATTTTTCTCAATCGATGATTAATTCCTGATTTTCCTACTGGTGGATTTAGCATCTCACCTAGTTCCTTAAGCGATTCGTCTGGATAGCTTAATCTTAATTCTGCAACTTCCTGTAGATTTTTAGGAAGTCTTTTTAAGCCTATTTTGCTTTGAATCAGCTTTATACTTTCTACTTGTCTTACTGCTGCATTTACAGTTTTACTAAGATTGGCAGTTTCGCAGTTAACAAGTCTATTGACGTTGTTTCTCATTTCCTTCATTATTCTGATGTTTTCTAATTCTAATAAAGAAGTATGTGCGCCAATAATATTTAAAAGGTCAACTATCTGCTCACCTTCTTTTATATAAATAATATAACTGTTCTTTCTTTGAATTACCTTTGAATTTAACCCAAATGAATTAATTAATTTACATAAGTCAACAGCGTATTCTTCATTGTGAATAACAAACTCTAAATGATATGTTTTTTCAGGGTTGCTAATACTCCCTCCCCCTATAAATGCGCCTCTTACATAAGCTCTTTTGCATTCTTCGGTCTTTATCATTTCATCATCTATCGTGTAGTCCAGAGTTAAAACTCCATCTACCTCTTTAAATATACCTGTTATTTTCAGTAAATCTCTTACTCCCATTTCTTCATCAATCAAAACCATATAAATATTGTTCTTTTTTAATGAATTACTTTTCTTAACCATCAGCTTAGAATGAATATCAAAGTATTCTTTTAATATAGTAAATATATGTCTTGCTGATGCTGGATTTTCTGTGGTTATCTTAAAGCTTAAACCCTTACCACTAAATCCAATTGTTCCACTGCCCTTCATAATTGCAGATATTTCTGCTAATGCTTCTTCTCTGGATATATCTATATATCTACATATTTCTCCCTTTACCTTTGCTGAAAACGACATATATTATTACTCCTAACTAAATTTAAATATATTTAATATTATATCATAAACTGAGCCGTATGTATCATACTATTATCATCATTTATAAAAAATGAATTCCCATAAATTAAAGGCAAAACTGTTAATATTTATATTTAAATCCAAAGCCCAAATCCTCTCCAATTTACCAGGAAATTTTATCCGTAAAATAGCTAAATTTCAAAGATAATGATGAATTATTCTATTTCTTTTATAGAGTAATTTCCTGCTTTGTCTTCCAGGACTATAGTTTTGCTGCCTAAAACTTCTCCACTATCTTTATCTTCTATCTGTAAAGTAATATTATATTTAAATAAAGTTTCCTTATCTATATATCCTATCTCTGCATATATTCCTAAAATGACCAAGCCTCCTGAATTAACTATTTCGGTTGCTCCTCCATTTTCTGTTTTAAATAAAACATAATTATTATCATCAATAATCCAATGATAATTAATATTGTCAGAATCAATATCTTTAATATCTGGTGTAAGTATTATGCTTTTAACCTCATCAAATAAGGAAAATCCATTTTTATTATATTTAATATTCACCTTGCCCTCTCCCTCTGGTTTTTCTGAAAAATCTTCTACAGACGCTGATTTAGTTATCTTATTTTCTGGCGTTTTACTGCATGATACCACTACTAAAACACTGAACAGTAATATAATAAGTGCTGTTTTTTTCATCCTTCCACCCTCCTAATTTAAAAAATTATAAAAAAATAAGTAATTATATTAAACAATATAAATTACTTATCTTTTTACTATTTATCTTCTGATAATATATTATGCATTATTATTTCTGCTAATTTTTCTGAATTATGTTTTACATATCCTTTTGTAACCTTTACTAAGTTAGTTCCTATGATATCAACATTTAAATTATTAATATTTTCAGTATCTAGCTTTACTAATTCAGAACCTTCTTTTGCATACCTTGCCTTAATATCCTCAGGTATATCTCCATCATTAGCAATTACGTAGTTTATGCTATCAGCTACTCCATAGTACATCAGTACTCTTAAATGGTCTGAAACCCTAAAATTATCGCTTTCGCCTGGCTGTGTCATTATATTTGAAATATATACTTTAACTGCCTGGCTGCTGCAGATAGCCTCTGATATTCCTTTTACTAATAGGTTTGGTACTATGCTTGTATAAATGCTGCCTGGGCCTAGAATAATTATATCTGCATTATTAATAGCTTTTAATGCTTCATCTAATGGTTTTGCATCTGCTGGACTAATACTAAGTCTTTTAATTCTAGACTTTCTTGCAATAGCTTCACAAGGTATTCTAGACTCTCCTTCAACAAAATCTCCATTATCTAGTTCTGCAGTAAGCTTCATATCATCTAAAGTAACTGGCAGAACCTTTCCTTTTACGGCTAAAACAGAACTCATTTTTTGTACTGCATCTTCAAAGTTATCACTTATACCAGCCATTGCAGCCAAGAATAAATTACCAAAGCTCTGACCCTTTAAGCAGCCGTCCTCAAATCTATATTGTAATAAATCCTGCATAATAGGCTCTGTATCTGCTAAAGCTAAAATACAGTTTCTAATATCTCCTGGTGGAAGCATCCCTAAATCTTCTCTAAGCTTTCCTGAACCGCCTCCATCATCTGCAACTGTGACTATAGCAGTAATATTGCTAGTATGCTGTTTTAACCCTCTCAACATGGTAGAAAGTCCTGTACCCCCACCAACAACCACTACATTTGGTGTATTTGTTATCATAATTTCTTATCTCCCTTATGTAGATCTTCTTTTATATCTCTATGCTCAATATATACGTTATGTTCATTTTGACGTAACATTTCATATATGGCATTAGCTATAGCTACAGATCTATGTCTTCCCCCTGTACATCCTATTGAAATAATAAGTTGTCTTTTTCCTTCTTTTTTATAATTTGGTATTAAAAATTCTAACATATCATTAGACTTCTCTAGGAAGGTTTTTGTTTCCTGTTGATTTAAAACATATTTTTTAACTGGCTCATCATTCCCTGATAATGGCTTAAGTTCTGGAATATAGAAAGGATTTGGAATAAATCTTACATCAAATACCAAATCTGAATCTACAGGAATTCCGTATTTAAACCCAAAGCTTAAGATAGTAATAGCCATCTGCTTTTCTGGCATATCCTTATCGCCAAACTTTCTAGCTAACTCTTCCCTTAAATCCTTGATAGCATATTTTGATGTATCGATAATTACATCAGCCTTATCCTTTACTTCTCTAAGCTTCTTTCTTTCAAGTTCAATTCCTGTAATAACTCTGCCGCCTGGAGATAATGGATGACTTCTTCTCTTTTCCTTAAATCTCTTAACCAACACTTCATCTGATGTATCTAAAAATAATATTTCATATTTAAACTGGTATTTTGATAACTCATTTAAACTTTCAAATAAATCATTAAAGAAAACTCCGCCTCTTATATCCATTACAAGGGCAACCTTATCTATCTTTCCATCGCTTTGCTGACATACATCTGCAAACTTTCTAATAAGCTTTGGTGGAAGATTGTCAACGCAAAAATATCCCATATCTTCTAATGCATTAGTCGCTTCTGATTTCCCTGCTCCAGATAATCCTGTTACTATTATAAATCTCATTTCTTTATCCCTCCCAAAATACTAAGCCTAATTCTGTGACATATAATTGATTTAATTATATCACAATTACTAAAATAAAAAGAGAGGCTAAGGCCTCTATTTTTATAATGATGAATTATGAATGATGAATGACGAATTAAAGTTGAAATTCCTAAGGAATTTCTTTAAATAAAAAAATAGAAACTCCCTAAGGAGTTTCCACCTTTAATAACTAAAATAAGATATCATAACGTAAAAAGCATTGAAGCGAGTTTTAGAATCTTATTGCTTGAATAAGATATATTGCGTTAAGAAAGTTTTACTGTTTGAGTGAAACGAGTTTAAAACTTTTAGCAATATATCTTAGGCAAGCGATAAAGATTCTTAACAAAGCTTCACAGCTTTTGGAGTTATGATATCTTATTTATCTTCATCTTCATCTTCGCCTACTATTCTTACTTCAGTATGAAGTTCAACGCCAAATTGCTTCTTAACTTCATCTTGAATATGCTTTATTAGGTTTAAGATATCCTTAGCTTTTGCTCCACCTTTGTTGATTACAAATCCTGAGTGCTTGCTTGATACTGCTGCCCCATTCATTTCATATCCCTTTAAGCCTGCATCTTGAATAAGCTTACCAGCAAAATATCCTTCTGGTCTCTTAAATGTACTTCCTGCTGATGGGTATTCTAAAGGCTGCTTAGACTCTCTCTTTTCAGTTAACTCATTAACCATATCCTTAATAGATTTTACTTCACCATGTGCAAGCTTTAATGTTGCTGATAATACAATATATCCATTCTTCATTACTGCTGATGATCTATATCCAAAATCTAATTCTTCATTTGTTAACGTTCTTATATTACAGTCTTGATCGATAAC
Organism: uncultured Clostridium sp.; assembly: GCA_934777095.1. Classification (GTDB taxonomy): domain Bacteria; phylum Bacillota; class Clostridia; order Clostridiales; family Clostridiaceae; genus Clostridium. Next base: position 8,393 of record CAKVNP010000051.1, read on the forward strand.
TTCTACTGATTCAACTATATCCATCATTGAACCATCATATGCACCTGCATTCATAAACACAGCTCCACCAATAGTTCCTGGAATTCCACAGGCAAATTCAACACCTGTTAATGAATTTTCCATTGCTACATTTGAAGTATCTTTTAACATAGCTCCAGCTTCTGCAACTATTCTTTCTCCTTCAACCGAAATATTTTTAACTCCTGTTAATAATATTACTACTCCTCTTATTCCGCCATCCTTAACTAAAAGGTTTGACCCATTTCCAATTACAAATACAGGAATATTATTCTCTTTACAGATTTTAATACTCTCAATAACTTGTTCTCTTGTACTTGGCATTAATAGTATATCAGCTGGTCCCCCAACTCTAAAATTAACGTAACTTTTTAAATTTTCATCTATCTTAATTTCTTCACTTTTATATAACTGGCTAAACAAATTTCCTAATCCACTATACTTGCTCATGATTAGCTCCTTAATTTTTTAATATTTTCAATTAAATAGTATAAATTAAAAACTTCCATTTAACAAGGAGTTTTCATCTAATTCCTTGCTTTTCCATTAAAATATTCAATTATGCTCTCTGCAGCCTTTTTATCAATGGAAGGGGTTTCTAATAATTCTTCAAATTTAGCTGTTTTTATATTTTCTACACTACCAAACTTTTGAAGCAGCGCCCTTCTTCTTTTTTCACCAATATTAGGTATATCATCTAATATTGAACGTAAAGTCCTTTTATCTCTTAAGCTTCTATGATAAGTTATGGCGAATCTATGAACTTCATCTTGTATTCTTCTAATAAGCTGCATCAAATTAGAAGTTCTATTTATAATAAGCTCGTTATTATTATATATGATTCCTCTAGTCTGGTGCTTATCATCTTTAACTAAACCGCAGACCGGAATATTTATATTTAATTCATTCAATACTTCTAGAGCTATATTTACCTGTCCTTTTCCACCATCCATCATAATCAAGTCTGGGAAAACTGAGAACTTTCCGGCAGATAATTTTAGTTCTGAATTTTGTATTGCTTTTATTTCTTCCAAACCATGAGTAAATCTTCTAGTTAAAATTTCCCTCATACTGTCATAATCATTTGCACCTTTTACTGACTTTATTTTAAATCTCCTATAATCACTATTTTTAGCTCTTCCTTCTTCAAAGACAATCATTGTACCAACTGAATCTACCCCTTGGATATTTGATATATCATAGGCTTCAATTCTTGTTGGCCATATATCAAGCTGAAGCAGATCTGTCAGTTCACCTAAAGTAACTCTATTTATTTCTTTTTCCTGGAAGTACTTATCCTTAAACTTTTCAAGAGTAATCCTTGCATTATTCTTGACCATTTCCAGCATATCTTTCTTTTGTCCTTTTTGAGGAATTTTCACCCACACCTTACTACCGCGCTTTATTGTCAGGTATTCTTCTAATAATCCTATATCAGCAGCAGCTGGCAAATATACTGTCTTTGGTATTTTAGCTGTGCCGGCATAAAAAGTAGTAATAAAATCTTCTAATACTTCTTCAATATTTTCATTAGCCGTATTTTCAAAAATAAAATGCTCTCTGCCCAATATTTTTCCATCCCTCGAGAAGAACACTTGGATACAGCTGTCTTTTTCATCCTGATCAATATTAATAAAGTCTTCATCACCTTCCAT